>CAYNSZ010000017.1:0-6505 GCA_964400075.1 uncultured Planctomycetia bacterium | reverse complement strand
GTTATACCTTCAGCGCCGAAGCGCTTCTTACTATCGTCATCGCGGCTCTGGTGACCGTGACCGGCGACTACTTCGGCCGCAGGCTCTATTGCGGCCAGGCCTACAACAGACGGCTGGTCATTGAGCGGATACTTGTGGTGGCGCTGGTTTCAGGGCCGCTGCTTGGTTTTTCCTGCTCCCTGCTGGTTACCGGAGTAAATTTTTATTTCCCTCAGACTGAAAGCCTTATCAGCTTTATGAACCTCCTGCGGGGCTGGCTCATGTTCTCTTCGGGCATGATTTTTACCTCGCTGCTTTACGCGCTACCCATACCCTGGTATTTTGAGCGCAAAGCCGCGCGGCTCAATGCCCGCAGAGGCGATGCTGACGCAGCCGGATATCTGGCCCGCGTTGCAAAAACCCACGGTATCAAACGATTATTGATAAAGACCCTTGAAGGTATCACTGAGCGTTGGTGGGTCATAGTGCCTAATTTTCTCTATATGAACGTCCTGCCGGCGCTCTATACCTATATATATAAGACCGAGCAGGGCCACCTGTTTATCCGCGTGATTTCAGCAGGCCTGGTAGGGACATTAGTGCGTATGTACGTGGCTTACAAAAGCGGCAGGGACAATGTTGGCGGTAATTTCATGCAGGCATTGCAGGGTAAAGAAAAGCAGACGGTTAATGAGTTGGCCGCTGGAGACAATCAGCCCAGCCAGAATGATTCTGTATTTTTCTTTGCGGCTGCGGCAGCGGTAATTATTGTTACTATTGTTTTGTTGTCGGCAGCGTATTTGAGAGCAAAGCCTGGTCAGGCTCCGCCGCAGACAGCTGATTCCGCAGCCTTGCCTGAGACAAAGCCGCTGGTCATTTGCGCGGTACACATTTATAAAGTAGATAACGAAAGCGTCGCTGCTTGGATATGGCAGATAACCGAGCGATTTTCACCTGAGCATTACCATGTCTTTATTGGTTTTCCCGATCGTTCCGATGTTGTTTCGCCTCTTGCGGTGGCTGTTCCCGAAGGGGTAATTGTCGGCGTGCCTTCCGGGGAGGAGGCTCCGTACCAGATTATCGGCAGCCAGGGCGTCATCAGTGAATTTGCTTGGCGATTCGAGGGACCCTCGTCGCTCGATGAGCGTACCGTCACTATGGGTGTAAGTAAGCTCCTTGTTCCTTTATGCGCTGAAAGCGCTATGCCTGCCTGCCATGAAGTAAAAAGCTACCAGGCAGTTTTCATACCTTTTATTTGTTTTTACAGCGGCGTAACGGCATGCATGCGTTCGCTGGGTGAGGTAGGCATACCGGTCATCGGCATGGATACGGCTGAAGGTATCTTTCTTCAGATTGCCGGTAAACCCTCAGCCGAGGCGTGGGGCCAGAAGTTTTCATTACTCCTGGTAGTGCTCGACGCCTGCGGCCTGCCTGAGCGTATTGAAATTCATGACCTCAAATCAGACTCTGGCAAGCAGAGAGAGAGCAACCAGGTTTTTATCTTACCTATTCTGGCATTGGTATTTTCACTGCTGTGTATCCTGCTGGGCATATTGACCCGCAGTCAGGAACTCCTGATGGCTGGTTGTTTCGGCGGACTGGCGACGGTAGTCTCAGGCAAGGGGCTCTCTGAAGAGCAGCCAAAGCTCTATCCACTTGAAAGAGTCCTTGCCCAGACAAAAGCAAATCCTGAAGCACAGCGCAAAATTTTGGAATTCGCGCAGGAGACCGACAGGGATTATTTCAAGATAGGCCGCTATGCAATAGCCCTGACGCAAAGAGGTGGTCAGGGTTACGTGAGCGCTGAAGGCAGGGGCCTCATACGCCGGGCATTCACGCATTACCAGAGATTACCCGCGGGTTCCCTTACATCAGATTTATTCCAGGTTCCAGTCACTGAAGCAAAACGCATGGTTCGGGAGATGGGCTGCCAGGCCCCTGCCGGTTCAGTGTACCGCTATACCCGCATCCTGGAAGAGGTGCCGTATGTGCTTATCGACTCTATCGTGTATGCCGATGCTTTGGCTTTATGGGAGCGGCTGAGGATTTTGCAGGATATCCAGGCGGTAGAGTTTGTTCTTGATTGCCTGGAGCAGGTTTTGGCCGAGCGTTTTGTCCGGGAGTATTTACGGCGCAGGAACCTTAGTGCAAGTCTTGCCCCTGGTAGGGAAGGCTTGGCTGCTATTCTGGTGGAGGCTGCAAGCACGCAGTCCGCTGGGGCTTACGATGTGCATCAGCCCCGTCAGCCGGATTATTATGACAGTTTTGATACACTTAGGCAGGAGATCTGGAGTATTCATCGGGCGGTAAAGAAAAGACCCACGGCTGCCGCGCTGGATGAATATCCCGATGAACGCGATGTCGCCAACGGCCCGCTGCGGCAGGATGATTTCAAGGATTTCGGAAGAAACGATATTCTCTACGCCCTGCCCCAATTCGGCGGCATGGAAGCAGTGAACGAGCGGCTGGGATTTATGCCGGTTGAGCAGTCAGGAGAGCACTCCCTTACCATCTGGAACAATGTGGAGATTGCGCTGTGGCTGCTCATTAATGATACGGGCAGTATCCCTGCCCGGGAAGCGCTTGATGGTGAGCATGACGCTAAAGTCTTGGCGGGAAGCGTGAAGACCTATCATGGGGGGTTTGCGGCAGTACGGGAACGAATGGGCCAGTCTATCCTGCGTCTTCGCGGCCGCTACAATTTATTTGACCCGAATAACCGCCAGCGCGCCTTCTGGTTTACCGTACACCAGATGCAGGATCCCCAGGACTTGCAGGTCTTCTTGACCATCGATTATGAGATGCGGCACAGGACATTTTCTTTAGGGACGCTTTTGGGAAGAGGAATGCGTATCGGAGAAATCAGGCAGGAATTCTGGAGGAGTTTTCTGGAGAATGCCGAAACGCTGCTGAATCCCGGAGAGCGCGAGGTACTGTTCTGGTTTACCGCCAACTGCGGCTGTTCCTTGGAAGGCACGGGGATTCCTGCCGCCGGCAGGCCGCAGATATCCGCTATCGTATGTGCGATACTGCACAAACTGGCTGAGGAGTCTTTGCGCCAGATCGATTCACAGGTTCAGCAAAGAGAGTTTACCCTGCGAAAGGGGCGGTTCCTTGAGGCTGAAGCCAAAAAAGCCTTGCGCCAGGGTAAGACTTACCAGTGCCTGGCGATAATTGAAGCGATGGACGCGCTGGATCATCAGTCGGGCCGGACACAAGCAGTATGCAGAGAGGCTCTGCGCAGCCTGCGCCTGCAGCATGATTCCGCACGTTTCTGGCTGAATCTCGAATATCAGCTGGCAGCTTTTATGTACCGGCGTCTGTATTATCCGGGAGGGGCGGACCTGCAAAGTATGGGCAAAGGCCTGCATCCGGCGATAGGGAAGCTGCGTTCAGATTACCAAGGCGTGCGCCAAAACATGCGCCGGATATTTGTCAGGGAATCAAGTCTAAGCGACAGCGATTATATCACCGCATGCTTATTTGAGGAAAAGGCATCTCTTTTTGGAAAGACCTTAAGCGGCTCCCAACGCCAGGCAGCGCGCAGCCATATCAATAAACGCATGGCATATTTAAGAGAGCGGAAAAGACAAGCCTTACAGCTTTTGGTTGACGCAAGAAAAAGCCTGAGCGCAGGCAGGGTTTGTGAAGCGCTGGCAGCTATGCGGCAGGCGCTGGATATTATGACTGCTGATGAACTTATTGAATTTGCGGCGCGACTGAAAGAAACCTCTATGCCTGACTACCAGGAGCAGCCCAACCAGGCGCTGGCTATCTTGAAATATTTTAATGCCTGCGCGGTTTCTAATCCAGCGGTATTACGGCGTCATATAGATTCTTTCAGCATTCTCCTTGCGGAGAGATCCGGTAGCAGGCTTGTGGCTGCCTATCAGAGGATTTGTATACTCTACTTTGGCCTTGAGGCAGGCCGCAGGCATTCTCTGGCAGAGATATCCGGTATCCTGCATATCCGCCAGTCGCATCTTCGTCATTACCTGACCCGGGTTGCTAATTACCTTGCTGAAGTAGAGCCTCTCTGCGAAGAAGCAAGGCGCGGGCTTGAGCGTTTTGAGGCGGCAGCGACCTCTCGCCCCGCTCCGGCAGTCTTGCCTGCTCAAGAGCTTGCCGCGGTAATGGCCGGAGTGCACCGTGATGCTCGGCGGGCCCGCAACGCCGTCTATGGATTTTGCGAATTACGCGAAGGTAAGTTCTTCTGGCAGGATTTTGTCCTTGCTTTTGACGGCAGCGTTCCCAGCGATATTGCCTATCTTTTGCCGAACTGCGCGATATGCAATGTCTGGGCTGATGAGCGGGGAACGGTGTTCGTCGCCGGCAGGAAATTCTGCGCCCGTCCGGAACTTGCCGGCAGCAAAGATTTAGTCTGTGTCTTTCATAGCAGCCGTCCGGTTGCGGTATGCGACTGCAAGGGCAGGGTTCTTCACCAGGTTGACGAATGGCGGTTTGCCGAGATGGAACTGGGTTCTGTGGCTTGGCTGCCCGATGAGCAGTTTATCTTAAAGCTCATCAGTACCTTTGGTTTTGCCAATGCCTTTAGTATTATTTGCCGGGCCACGGGCGTGCTCTATCCTGCTTCGCGTAAAGCCCTGCAAAAATATATGGAATCGCTTCAGCGCGGGCAAGGCCGCCGGCCCAGAAAGCCCAGGAACCTGAAACAATTTACCGTCCAAGTGCGCAGCATCACCCGCCAGATTGATATCCAGCTGACAGAGATAGAGTGGTGGGCAGCGATTATCACTGACGCGCTCTATCCCCTGGTTCAGCGGGATAAAGGCTACATCGGCCTGCTGCGGTTCGAAAGCACCAATCCTGACAATCCCGCGCCGGTCCAGCTTATTTATGCGAGGGTCCTGGATACTTTTCGCAAAGCCAGGCATTTACAGCAGGCAGCTTCCTTGACCAGAAAACTCTTTCTCTTTCAGCGCAGCGCGGTTCAATTTATCCTTGAAAACCAGCAAGTGCTTTTAGCTGATGAGTGCGGATTAGGAAAGACCACCACAGCTATTGCCGCGGCCCTCAGCTGCCGGGACAATGCCGCGACCAGAACATTGGTGGTCTGCCCCAAGAGTGCCCTCGAAGAAGTCTGGCTCAAGGAGATCCTTGCCGCAACCGACCTTAAGCTCCAGGATATTCATTGTGCCACTGCCGCGAGCACCAAGGGCCAGATAGAACGGGCGCGCTTTGTGCTGGTCAACTATGAATTGATCCGGGATACCCGCCGGAGGAAGTCCGCGCTCAGGAGGTTGTTAGCCGGCACGCATTTTGATATGGTGATCGTCGATGAGGCGCACCGCATGCGCAACGAAAGCCTTCAGACGCGGGCAGTGCTTGAGTTGAGCGCGGACTACCGTCTGCTGGTCACGGCGACTCCGTTGATCGGAAGAGACGTGGGCAGGCTGTTTTATCTTTTGCATTGGCTGAAGCCTGAAGTATTTTCGCCCGCTTCTGCTTTCAGGCGGCTGTACGCCCAAAATATAAGCGAGCTTCGCCGGGTTCTCTCAGGTTTTATGCTGGCGCGTACCAAAGAAGAAGTTGCGCCAGAGCTCCTGCCGCGCAAAATTGTCGATACGCGCGTTGTTTTAAGTGGAGCGCAGCGCGCGGCCTATGACCGCCAGCGCCAGCAGCTTATGTCCGAAGCCGCGGGGCAAACCCGGAGGAACCGGCTTAAGCTTTCCGAGAAACTTACCCAGGCAGCTATCAGCCCCCATCTTGCTGGCGAACCAGGCGCAGGATGCTCCGCGCTCCTGGAGGGTTCGGCAAAATACCGCGAGGTAGTGGCCTTAGTCAAGCCCTTAGTAAGCAGGAAAGAAAAAGTGGTTATTGTCAGCCGCTATTTGCAGGTAGTGGCGCATCTTGAAGCGATACTGGAAAGCCTTTATCCCGGCAGGGTAGTAACTTATACCGGTAAACAGAAGCAACGCGTGCGCGCAGCTAATCTTGAACGCTTTAGAAGTTCTGATGAGGTGCAAATATTGATCATCTCCCGGGAAACAGGAGGAGAATCCCTCAATTTACAGGCAGCCAACACGATGATCTGCCTGGATTTACCCTGGACATACCAGCAGCTGCAGCATTTGATGGACAGGATCTATCGCCTTGGCCAGAAAAAGCCGGTTGCGGTGTACCGGCTTATTGCCGAAGATACGATGGACGAGCACGTGGTAAGCGTTTTAGCTGAAAGCGAAATCGTGCACCGGGCGCTACTGAAACATCCCGAGGCAGGGGAGCTGGCCTTTGATGAAAAGGCGGAGATCTTAGCCCGTACCTTTGGCACAACCCGCGAAGCGATCAGGGCTTCAAGCGAGGCATTCGAGGATGTACAGAAGCTCTTTGGGGCTCGCGCGCCGGTTAAAACTGCGGCGCCTGTTCTCGTTCAACCTGCCGCGCCAGCCAGCGAAGAATATATTGCCTCGGGTAAGCACCGTATCCGTGCTTCAGTAGCTGCCCTGGTGCGTTTTGAACCTGAACAAGCTGAATTCATGCGTCGGTTGCAAGGGTCTCCTAAGTT
>CAYNSZ010000016.1:0-14018 GCA_964400075.1 uncultured Planctomycetia bacterium | reverse complement strand
TATTCATGAATCTTTTGAACAACGCAAAAGATGCCATGGGTAAAAGCGGAATTATCACAGTGAGTACCTGCCAAGATAATGATTTTTTAAAAATAAGCTTTCAGGATACAGGATGCGGCATGAGCGAAGAGGTTCTGAAAAATATTTTTGAGCCGTTTTTTACCACTAAAGAAAAAGGAACGGGCTTAGGCTTACCGGTGTGCTATGGTATTGTAAAGTCCCATAATGGACAATTAAGGTTTGAAAGCAAGCCTTTTGAAGGAACAACCGCTACAGTACTTTTGCCGTTGGGAATGAATGTTAATAGGTAAGAAAGGGTTTCCCTTATAAAAATAAAAAAATTTTATGCCGGACAACCGGTTAAATAATGAACTCATAAAAAAATATCAATGGGCTGGGAAAATTCGGCTTATAAGTTTTGCCCTCCTCTTTGTTTTTCTTCTTTTGATGAAATTAGCCGGAGGTTACTCCTACCTTAATCCTGCGCTATTCGCGCTTATTTTTGTGGAGGCGCTCTTAAACCAGCCCTACGGGTTTTTGCTCAAGCGGACTAATATATATAGATTCCAGTTTTATCAGATGTTTCTCGATATAGTCGCCATTTCCTGGGTTTTGTACTATATGGGCGGCATAGAGGCGCCGGTAGTAAGCGTGGCCTATTATGCGGTAATTCTTTGGGCAGGGGTTGTTGCCGGAACCCAGGCGGTTTTTTTCGCGGTCATCGCCTCGAGCTTTTTCATGTCGGTAATCGTTCTTTTACAGCATTTCGGGGTTTTTGTCCCTGTCTCCTTTTTGCATTACAACATGCCGATAGCGCAGGCCTTGGGATTACTCATCGGCAATATTTCATTTCTGTTTGCCTTCGGCTATTTCAGCGCGCGTTCTTCCGCGGTGATACAGGCTCTTCAGAAGAAGCGACAAGAAGAATCGCTGCGTTCCCACCATAGGCTTCTGGCCACAGGCTATCTCCTGGCTGAAACCGCTCATGACCTGCAAGGCTGTTTAGCCGGTATCAGAGGCAACGCGCAAATACTGCTTGAGTTAGGCAAGCAGGACAACGAGAAAAAAGAGTTTTTGAAATCCATTGAGCGTTTTGAGCAGCGGGGAGCGGCGTTAATACACCGGCTGGCAAAATTTTCTCAAAAATCCAAAGAGGAATTTAAAAAGGTTGATGCGGCTGCGGTTATCGAGAGCGCGCTGGAATTAACCGAGCCGCTGGTAAAATATTCCCACATGACCGTTGAGAAAAAATTCGGGCACGATGTCCCTGCGGTTATCGGCGATAAAGACCAGCTGCAGGAGGTTTTCCTGGTTTTGATATTAAACGCCTTGGATGCCGTAGGCGCCCGGCAGGAGGGCGGGGCCCTTACCATACAAACAAGGCATCGCGCGCCGGAAGACCTCGTGGAGGTTATTTTTTCTGATACCGGTATCGGCATGAACGACGAAGATTTAAGGCGGCTGGGAGAGCCTTTTTTCAGTACCAAGGAGCCTGAAAAAGGAGCCGGATTGGGGCTTGCCGTGGCTTACGACCTTATTGCCCGCCATGGCGGAAAAATTGACGCCAAGGGTGCGCGCGGCAAAGGCGCTACCTTTACCGTGGTATTGCCTTCTTCGGTCTTGAGGGAAAATCTTTCGGCGGGCAGCTAAGCGTTAGTGAGAGTGGTCTATCAGGTGAAGAACATGCCCTATGCTTTACCATAAGGATGCGCAAAAGTTAAAGCTTTTTATTTCCCGCCGTCAGCAAAAGATTTTTGCTCTTGCCCTGTATTTGATCGGCGGCGACAGGGATAGGGCTTATGATATCGCAACTTCAAGCTTTGCCGAGGCCTTGCGGTCAACCCCAGACCTTCGGCAGGAAGATGTGCTATTGGCCAAGATTGCCGGCCTGGCTGTCCACAAGAGCAGAAATACGCAGGCAATGCCGTGTTTTGACGATGCGGGTTTTGCGGACCGGACAGCAGCCCAAAGCAAGAACCTTGATATACTACGGAGAGCGCTGCAAAAACTTCCCTTTGAGGCAAGAGCGCTGCTTCTTTTGCGCGATCAGCTCAATCTTCCCTACGCAAAGATTGCTTCGATTTTTAAGATTTCCGGCCGTGATGCCAAGGCTAAGACCATTCAATCGAGGCTTGAACTGAGAACCATGATTGAGGAGACATTAAGCCGTGAAAGCTAACCGGCCGATGCTCTGTGAAGAAATCAGGCGGCTTCTAAAGCCGTTTTTAGAGGATTTGTTAAGCGAAGAAGAATACCGCGCATTCGTTCAGCACCTTGATACTTGTCCGGCGTGCGGAGACTATGCGCGTTCCTTCGGCTGTATCTCGAATGATTTGTGGAAGTTAGGCAGCCTTACGGTGCCTTCTGATTTCGTTCCCACGGTCTTGTATAAACTTGAACACGGCCAGCCGCAAGTTTCTCCGCCAAAAGCCGTCCCTTACCGCAAGTGGCGCGGCCGGATTTTCGTTGTAATCCTGCTTCTGGCAGGCTTTTTCGTCGGCAGACAGTACGTTCTCATTTCTCAGGAAAAATTAACTAGGGCAAATCATCAACCTGCGCAAATGCCAGCAACAACGCACGGTAATCATGTGCAAACAAAAGATTTTGAATTTCCCGGCAATGAGCACGCCCCGATTGTTATAAACGTCCAACCTCCCAGCGAAGAAAATACCGCTGAGGAATCTGTGGCCGAAACTTCCGTTGAGGCAGCTTCGAAGGAAGGTTTTTTTTCAAGCCCGACGCCCGCTCCCGTTATCCAGACAAAGCCTTTGCACTGGCATTATACCTATAGCCAGGATGCCCAGAAACAAGAGCTCTTATCAATACTTACCGACGCAGGTATTAGATTCAGCCTTCAGGAGGCCGGTGTGGTTATGTTTGAAGCCTCGGGAAAACAGATAAGAGAAGCGCTTGAGAAGATTATGCTTCTTGACCGAGGCCCTGATTCTCTGGAAGATTTCACTCCCGCAGCAACAGCTTTCGCCGGCAAGCGCCAGCGGGCATCGCTTTATTTTGACAATAAAGAAGTTTCTGCGTTGCACTGGCATATTTCGTTTATTACCCTTTCTCAAAAGGAGCAATCGTTGCCTGTGATTCGCCAGAAAGCCGAAACAATCATCCATAGCTCCGATGAATTGCTTGTTTTTTCCATACAGAGGACAGAGGTTGATAACCTTAGGGCAAAGCTGTTAGCGGCGAAGGCCACGCTTACTGAGTATGGCGGCATCGGTCTCGACGAGAGCCAACTCCTGAGTCGGCCGGTATGGGTTTCTATTTATTTTTTAAAGTAACTGACAAGCTATGGCAAAAATCCTCGTTATTGATGATGAAGCCGCGGTAAGGGAACTGGTCAGCGATGCCCTTGCGATAAAAGGCCTTGAGACTGTCACGGTTCCCAGCGCCGGCCAGGCGCTGGCGATTATTTTTCAAGAGCCGTTTGATTTGATTCTTTTGGATATTAAATTAGCCCAGGAATCCGGGATTTCGGTTTTAAAAAAAATCCGGGAGCATTCCCAGAAGATTCCCGTGGTCATTTATTCCGGTGTGATAAATCCTGAACTTGAGAAAGAAGCGCGCGCCGCCGGAGCCACCGAAGTTATAAGCAAGAGCCTTGAGGTTACCTTGCTGGCTGAGCAGATTGCAAAGATTATTAAGGCTCAGGGTAAGCTCGCAGGGGGATTGCGGCTAAAAAAAGATAAACCTATTCTCATCGTCGATGATGACCGCGCGGTCCGCCAGGTTATAGGGGATTTCTTGAAGGCCAAAGGCTATAAGGTCTTAGAGGCTGAAGACGGCGAAAAGGCGCTTGCCTTGGTGTATTCCGAAACGCCGGCAGCGGTTTTACTCGATATGCGCATGCCCGGCATGGATGGCTTAGCGACGTTAGGGAAGATTTTAGAAATCAAGCCCGGCCTGGGAGTGGTCATGCTTACCGCAGAACAAGATGATGAAAAAGTTAAAAAGGCTATGGAGTTAGGGGCTTACGGCTATGTGCTCAAGCCTTTTGATTTTCTATATCTTGAACTTGTCTTATTGTCAAAGTTAGTTATCGCTGAAGGGGGCTGAAAGCTTATCCCGGCCGATACAAGGCAGCGTTAGACAAGTCTATAGGGACGTTGATTGCGCAGAATTAAAAAATTGAGGAGGAAACATGGAAAAGACAATTCTGGTCGTTGACGATGAGCTGGCCGTTCGGAATTTGCTCTACGATGCTCTGACAAAAGTTAATTTCAAAGTTACCACTATTTCTAACGGCGCGGACGCAATAGAGGTTGCGAGAAAACAGAAGCCCGATTTGATTTTATTGGATTTTAAGCTTGCCGGAATGGATGGATTGGAAACGTTGAAGAGAATCAGAAGTTTTGACCGCAGAACCAAAATTATAATGCTTACCGGTATGGGTAGTGAAGAGCTTGAAAGAGAAGCCCGCTTGCAGGGGGCGAGCGGATTTTTGCGCAAGACTCTGGGTATTGATGTCATTGTCAAGGCAATCAACAACACCTTAGAGGCCAAAAAAGGCCGCCAAGCGGATAAGATTTTAGTCGTTGATGACGACCGTGCGGTTTCTTCCTTAATAAAAGATTTTTTGCAAAAGAAAGGCTTTAACGTTTCCGTCGCCTCAAGCGGCGAAGAAGCCTTGGGAAAGTTTAAAGCCGAAAACCCTTTATTAGTATTGTTGGATGTAAAGCTTCCGGGAATGGACGGCATGGTGACGCTTAAGCGTCTCAGGGAAATTGACGAGGGCGTGGGGGTCATCATGGTAACCGGGGCGCGGGATCAGGAAACATTCGAGGAAGCTAAAAAACTGGGGGCATATGAATATATTGTTAAGCCGTTTGACCTTGAATACCTGGAAACATGCGTCATGGTGCGTTTGGCCATTGTTTCGGCTCTCATAGATTAGTGAGGTTTCGTTTTCGATACCATTTGGACAGGCGAATGGCGCGCGTCAGCGGATTAAAAGCAAAGATGATATCGGTACCTGTGGCAACCTAGCCGAAAGCAGTAATATTTTTTTTCGCTGAGTTCCCTCCAGAAATTTTTTTAAAAAAAATTAAAAAAATGCCTTAAATCTATTGACAATGCTTGCTTATTTTGTTACATTATTATCATAAGGTATCTTGACATTGGATTGGAAATCATAAAAGGAGGTGAATACATGGCAAAGAAGAAAGCAAAGAAAGCGGCAAAGAAAAAAAAGAAATAGATGACGGACAAAGCCGATACAGCTGTGTCTGACTTCCTTGAGCGATAGGCAAACATCTTTAGAATATAAACCCCGCGCAAAATTTTGCGCGGGGTTTTTTTATGGATGCTCATACTTCCGATATGCCATGGTTTGTTTGTAAAGTCTTTATCCTGAGAACCCCCCAGGCTTTGTTCATAGGACGAGGTGATTTATCCGCCTACGCAGAAGACCACGGGTGTAAACCCGTGGATGTCTGAGATAAAGTCTGTCCACCTTCGCCTTTAAATGGCTTCGGTGGATCCTCCGAAGCTCGAGAGAGCGTAGGAGGACTTCGGCGGATTCCGCTCCGCCGAAGAAATATAAGATACCACGGCTGTAAGGCCGTGGAGCTTCATGTTGACGCTGCGGGTTGCGACAAGATGCTATGTATGTAATCAATTGATAATTAAGAGGTTATACCTCAATACCATATCAGCAGTCAGAGTCGGCAACGCTGCCGTCTATCAATAGTAAGGCAATATTCCTGAAGTTAGCGGAACCCAAAATCATTTTAGGATTTTCGCATGAGCTGTGATATAATTTGTGAAATTGATGCTTCGACGGCGTCTTCTTTCAACAGACTTTAGGCTCCGACTCTGTATGCAATCGATGCGGCGGAGCCTAAACAAGGTCGAATGGGTCGAAGTGCACTGAGTGAAGTCGAGGATCAGGGCAGGGAAAGCAGACGCCGCTCAGCATCAACCCTGAGCACACCTTGGACTTTTAACGCGGGGTGTGTCGAATGGGTTGATTTAAGACAATCATTGCAATGTTCACGGGTATAATAAAAGAGATTGGCAGGGTAGCCAGGATCATTAAAATTCAGTCGTCAGTGCAGCTGGCAGTAGAATCAGTTACCCTCTTTCCCCACGCTGCCATATCAGACAGCATCGCGGTCAGCGGTACTTGTCTTACCCTGGTGAGAAAAGAACGCAACCTCCTTATCTTTGACGCAGTTGCTCCAACCCTTAAAGCTACTAATCTCAAGCGCCTGAAGCGGGGTGATTACCTTAACTTGGAACCGGCTCTGAAAGTAGGAGATACCCTGGGCGGACATTTCGTTTTGGGCCACGTCGATACGGAAGCCAGGGTGCGAAGGTTTTCTGCGAAAGGAAACTATCGTAGCCTTGAGATAGAACTGCCACCTTTGTATAAGAAGTTTGCTGTTGAAAACGGCTCGATCGCGCTTGATGGGATTTCGCTTACCATAAAAAAAGTTTTTGCAAAGGCCTGTAGCATTGATATAGTACCTTTTACCTTTCAAAACACCACGCTGCGTTACAAGAGACCCGGCGACTGGTTGAATATAGAATTTGATTACCTTCTGAAGAGAACTCAGCGTCCATAGCCAAGAGCGGTTTATTTTGATGACCGGCAAGATACATCAACGGCCTCGATAGCCAACAAAGGAAGTTGGTGAACCTAAATTTGGCTTACGTTTTAAGAGACCATCAGAATCAAGCGAAAGCGTAAGCCAAATTTATCCTAGCACGCCATAATAGAGGACGATAACGTCTTTTTCGTCTAGCACCGCGGATACATATCCGCGGTGCCGAAGCAAAACAAGGAATGACCCTATATAACTGCTTTTGCTTCGGGAGGTAGCGCAGTTTGGCTAGCGCGCAACGTTCGGGACGTTGAGGCCGCGGGTTCAAGTCCCGCCCTCCCGATAGTTTTATTGTTCTCTGGCAGCCTGGGCGTTCCTGGCAAAGGCCATCGTAGTATGGAGGGCCAGGCAATTAGAAGAGTACAGCCCCGCGCATGACGAAAGTCCCGGCGGGGTCCCGCCTTCGGCGGGAAGTACAGAGTAGAGAGAAAAGAGAGTTATTTCTTACTTTCTACTTTAAAAGCTCATTACTCTTTCCCTGCAGGAATGTCCTTTTTTTGGTTGAAAACCCCGGATTATCCGCTAAAATAACTTTATGAAAGGCGTCTTAGGCGTTGACTGGGGAGGTACCTATATTAAAGCCGGTCTGGTTACCGATACCGGAAGGATTCTAAGAAAGATAGTATATGAATCTACGCGGTTGCGTGATAAAAATGTTTTTATCGCTCAGCTTACGTCTTTAGTGCGGGAATTAGGCCGGAACAGAGTCCGGAGGGTGGGTATCGGAGCCCCGGGCATCATCGATATCAAAAGAGGTTTTATCTACTATCTCCCCAATATTGCCGGCTGGAAAAATTACCCCTTACGGGATGTCTTGCAAAAAGAGCTTGGGCTCCCGGTTTATATCAACAATGATGCCAATGCCTTTGCCGTCGCCGAGACTCGTTTTGGCGCCGCACGCGGGGCCCGGCGCGCGATTTGTTTAACGCTGGGCACCGGCATGGGCGGCGCTGTGGTTTTTGGCGGTAAGCTCCTTGAGACGGATGTCAGCGCCCATGAAATCGGGCACGCGCCAATAAGTTTGAGGGGTAGAGCCTGCGGCTGTGGTGCCCATGGCTGCATTGAAACCTTCGTGGGGAATAAATATCTGGCGGGGCGTTACCGCGCTCTCAAGCGGGTATACACCCCGGAATGCGACATCAAAAGTATTTATCAGAGAGCTTTGCAGAAAGAAGCAGCGGCCTTGAAGGTCTGGGAAGAATTTTCTTGTGCTTTAGGCAAATACCTGGGGGGGTTAGTTAATATTTTTAATCCCGATGTAATCGTATTCGGCGGCGGTATTTCCGGAGCATTCAGTCTTTTTAAACCAATGGTCCTCAGGGTTATCCGGAAACAGGCGATGTGGCCCCATTGCTTGAACTTAAAGCTCCTCAAAGCAAAGCTTAAAGATCCCGGCATCATCGGCGCAGCCCTTTTAGCGCAAGAGAGGCATAATTGAAGCTGTTTATTGATACCGCGAATCTCGAAGAAATTGAACGCGCCTATTCGTACGGCGTACTCGATGGGGTTACTACCAATCCGACTTTGCTTTCTAAAGAGAAAGCCGATCCTCTGACCCAGCTTAAGAAAATCTGTACTCTGGTTAAGGGGCCGGTCAGCGCCGAGGTAACCGCGCTCGAAAGTGAGGCCATGGTTACCGAGGCAAAAGAACTGGCCGCGATCGCCGCCAATATCGTCGTCAAGCTGCCTTCGACCCTCGAGGGGCTTAAAGCCACAAGAGTCTTAAGCTGTTTGGGCATACACACCAATCTTACCCTTTGTTTTTCTCCGGTCCAGGCGCTGCTGGTGGCTAAGGCTAAAGCGACTTATGTTTCTCCCTTTGTGGGCCGCCTGGATGATATATCCACCGATGGCATGCGCCTGGTTGAGGACATCAAACTGATTTATGAAAATTATGGGCTGGAGACGCAAATCATTGTGGCTTCGGTCCGCCACCCCATCCATTTTTTAGAAGCCGCGCGCATCGGAGCCGATATCGCCACGGTTCCTTTCGTGGTCATTGAAAAGCTCATGAAGCATCCTTTGACCGACGCCGGTATCGAGCAATTCTTACGCGACTGGTCCCAATTAAAAAACAAGCTGATCAAAAATGCCGTTCAATAACGTTCTCATCCGCCTTCGCCCCTGCCTGCTTCTCGCAGGCATATCCCTGCTTGCCGTCTGTGCAGGCACTCCGCGCGTATTAGCCGCGGATGAGATGGCCCCGGTGGTGGTGGACGGAGATGAGATTAATTACCTTCAGGACGAAGGCAGGATCGTGGCCAAGGGAAATGTCAAAATGAAATACAAAGAAGTGGAGCTTTCATGCGAAGAAGCCGACTATAACGCCAATGCCAATACTGCCCACGTAACAGGCGACGTTAAGATCACGAGAGACGGCACTGTCCTCTACGGTTCGGATGTGGTTTTTGATTTCAATACCCTGAACGCCCAGATACAGGATGTCAGGGTTGAAGACCACCCTGTCTACGGCCATGCCCAACAGGCAGAGAAGATCGGCCAGGAAAAATATGTGCTGGAAAAGGGTTATGTGACTACCTGCGATCTGGAAAAGCCGCATTACCGGCTTACGACGCGCAGAGTTACTATATATCCCGGTTCGAGAGTAGTGGCCAAGAACATGGTATTGATGGTGGGTAAAGTCCCGGTGTTTTATATCCCCTATTTTTCGCAGTCATTGGAAGATAAATCGTTTTCGATTGAGGTGGTACCGGGAAAGAACAGCGAGTGGGGATACTACCTGCTTACCCGCTGGCGGTATCATCTCAGCGAAGAACAGAAGGGAAAAATTCATATTGATTGGTACGAGAAGCGGGGCCAGGGCCTTGGCCTTACGCATAAGATGGAAAGCAAAACCTTCGGCCAGGCGCTCGTGAACTACTACCGCATCGAAGACAGCCTCTACAACCTTCAAGACCGCGACGAGTTGTTTGACCGTTATCCGGAACGCCGGCCCATTCCCGATAAACGCCTGGAAGATGACCGCTACAAAACCCAGTTTTCTTACAGCTGGGATCCGGTGCAAAACCTTTCTGTTAAAAGCGAGTTCCATAAATTCTCTGATGAAAATTTCATGAAGGATTTTTTTCAGCGTGAGTATCAGATAGAACCTCACCCCTTAAGCTACACCCTTATTAATTATTCCCTTGACCGCTCATCGCTCTCCCTGCTTGGTCAAAAACGGGCCAATACCTTTTTTACAGAGACCGAATACCTTCCCCAGCTTGAGTATGATTTCTACCGGCAGAACATCGGCGCCAGCAAATTCTATTTCGCATCCGATTCAAAGCTCGGCAACCTCAATTATCGGCGCGCCAATTCGGGACTACGCGATACTGCCTTTAGGCTTCATTCCGAGAATATCTTCAGTTACATCGATAAGCTCAAATGGCTCTCTATCTCTCCTTTTGCCGGTACCCGAAGCGCTTACTATTCACGAAACACCTCCGATGGAGAAGAAATCTTCCGTTATGCGCCCGTGACCGGAGTCGCCTTAAGCGCGAAACTGTACAAAAACCTTGAGGCCAAAGGAACTTTATTAGGCGAAAGCATCGAAGCCATGCGGCACATTGTAACCCCGGTGGTTACCTATGATTACACCCACCACCCGACCATTCCCAATAAAGACATTTATCAGTTTGACACAAGCGACGATATCGGGCGCCAGGAGCGGGTGACATTCGCTTTGCAGAACAAGCTTCAGGCGCGTAACCAGGAGCGCACCTGGGACTACGTGTATTTCAGCCCCGCCGTAGAATACCAGATTCACCGTGAAGGCCTCGGCAGTTACTTCAATACCGTAAAAACAGACCTTGAAATTTATCCGCGCAAGGGATTATCGTTTACCTCCGATGCCGTCTATTCGCTTTTTGCCGAGCGGCTCAACGAAGTCAGCGGCGATTTTAAGATCAGCAAGACCGAAAAAGTTTTTGTGGGAGGCGAGGAGGTTGACCGGGAAAAAGCATCGCTTGCCCTCGGGCACCGCTATGCTTATCAGGAAAATAACCAGGGAACGCTCGATTTCAGCTATCAGCTTACCCCCAAAACCCAGTTCCACAATTATATACGCTATGAGTACGATACCCAGGATCTCGAACGCCAACAGTACGCGTTCCGCCAGGATTTGCATTGCTGGTGGATGGATATTGGAATTGATCTCAACCGGCACAGCCGGGGCGGAAAGGACCTTACCTTTTGGATCGCATTTACCCTCAAAGCTTTTCCCGATATCAGTTTTGACTTTGACCAGACCTATAGCGGCGCAAAGCCTGTCTATTAAGCGTGTTGCCATGGAGAGAGCTAAAGCCATAAAGATAGCCAAGAATACAAAAAAGTATTCCCTCTGTATTGTCGGCGCCGGTCACGTGGGCCTGGTGGCTGCGGCCTGTTTCGCGGAGCTTGGGCATCGGGTTGTCTGCGTTGACAGTGATCCAAAAAAAATTCAGGCCCTGAAGCGCAAAAGCATCCCTTTTTACGAGCCTGATTTAGAGGCCCTGGTGCGCCGAACTACTCAGAGCGGCGCGTTGTGTTTTACCGCATCGCTTTCCGACGCGATTAAGAGAGCGGAGATAATTTTCCTCGCCGTAGGCACTCCTTCCCAAGAGGACGGTTCAGCCGATTTGGCGGCAGTTGAGAATGTCGCCAGAGTTATCGCCGCTAACCTCTCCGCCTACAAGCTGGTGGTTGAGAAATCAACCGTTCCCGTCCAGACCGGGGTGAAAGTGAAAGAGGTAATTCAGCGCTATAAAAAAACCCCCACGGTCTTTGATGTAGCCTCAAACCCTGAATTTTTGAGGGAAGGTAACGCGATCTATGATTTCTTTTATCCCGACCGGATTGTCATCGGAGTCGAATCAAAACGGGCTGAAAAAATACTCAAAGACATCTACGCGCCCCTGAAAGCGCCCTTGATCGTCACTGATATTAATACCGCCGAACTCATCAAACACGCTTCTAATTCATTTTTGGCTACCAAAATCTCGTTTATTAACGCTGTTGCTCAAGTTTGCGACCGGGCCGGAGCGGACGTGACGCGGGTAGCGGAAGGAATGGGTTTTGACAAGAGAATCGGCAGAGATTTTCTTAAAGCGGGCATCGGTTACGGCGGCAGCTGTTTCCCCAAGGATGTCGCCGCTTTTATCTATATATCGAAAAAATTAGGTTGTGAATTGTCGCTCCTCAAGGAAGTCGAAGCTATAAACGCACGCCAGCGACAGCATTTTGTGGAAAAGGTAAAAGAACGCCTTTGGATACTGCGGGAGAAGAAGCTGGCTATTTTGGGGCTTTCTTTTAAGCCCGACACCGATGACCTGCGCTCGGCGCCGGCCATTGATATTATCAATGCTTTTCTGAAAGAAGGCGCGCGGCTGCGGGTCTATGATCCGCAAGCCATGCCTCAGGCAAAGCGTATTTTTAGGACTGGACAGATTACCTTCGCCAAGAATCCTTACGAAGCCGTGTGGGGCTGCGATTGCGCCTGTTTTCTTACTGAATGGGAAGAATTTAAAAAACTCAATTTTAAAAGAGTCAGAACGCTCATGCATTACCCCCTCATCGCCGACGGCAGAAATATGTTTTGTGTCGATACGCTGCGTAAGCTGGAATTTGATTATATCGGCATAGGAAGGTAATAAAATAGCTAAAAACCTTCCGGTTTTTAGCTTCCGCGCAGGTTAGTTTCCCGTGTCTGGAGGTTGTGACTTCTCTATCCCCGTTGCCAGAGAGTCACGGGCTGCCGGTGGGGTTTTGGGGTAGCGGTCAAGATGAAGCTCCACGGCCTTATGGTTCGACTCCGCTCACCATCCTTCGAACCATCCTAAGTATGCCGAAGGACAGCCGTGGTATCTTATATTTCTTCGGCGGAGCGGAATCCGCCGAAGTCCTCCTACGCTCTCTCGAGCTTCGGAGGATCCACCGAAGCCATTTAAAGGCGAAGGTGGACAGACTTTATCTCAGACATTCACGGGCTTACACCCGTGGTCTTCTGCGTAGGCGGATAAAAATGATAAAAACCTCTGTTTTAGGGAAAAAGATAGCAACGCGTAAAGCGACCATCTGCGTTATCGGCCTGGGCTATGTGGGTTTGCCGCTTGCCTTGGCCTTCTGCAAAAAAGGTTTTTTTGTCTACGGCCTTGACACCAACGCCTCCCGGATAACTAATTTAAAAAAAGGCAAGCAATACATAAGCGATGTCTCGGCTGCGGAAGCGCTCAAAGCCCTGCGGCAAGGCCGCTTTGTCCCTACGCAGGACGAACGGGTACTCGGAGCCTGCGACGTGATCATTATCTGCGTGCCTACGCCCTTACGCAAGGTGAAGGTACCGGATATTTCCTATATCGTTAACGCTTCCAAGACCATTGCCCGGTACATCCGTAATTTTCCCCTCATCATATTAGAGAGTACTTCTTTTCCGACCACTACCCGGGAGGTAGTGCTGCCGCTTTTGGAGAAAAAAGGGTTGAAAGCGGAAAAGGATTTTTACCTTTGCTTTTCTCCCGAGCGGGTTAATCCCGGCGATAGAAATCACCCCTTAGCAACTATTCCCAAACTTGTCGGCGGGCTGTCTCGGGAGGCAACCCTTCTGGCACAGCAATTATACGGCATTGTTTTTAAGCAGGTATATACCACGAGCAGTCCTGAAGTTGCCGAGTGCGCAAAGCTCCTTGAGAATACTTTTCGGCTGGTCAACATCGCCTTGGTGAATGAATTTGCCATTGTCGCCCACAAACTGGGAATCAGTATTTGGGAAGTAATCAAGGCGGCCGGGACAAAGCCGTTTGGATTTATGCCGTTTTACCCCGGCCCGGGCGTGGGCGGCCACTGCATCCCCGATGATCCCATGTATTTATCTTGGAAGGCTAAAGAGATGGGTTTTAAGACCAAAATGATCGACTGCGCCGCCTTTATCAACCGTTTTATGCCGCGCTATGTTATGCAGCGGCTGAAAAAAATTTTAGCAGAGCAGGGGCTGAAACTTAAAGATGCCAGCATTTTAATCATCGGTGTCACCTATAAAAAAGACGTAAAAGACCTGCGCGAGTCGCCGGCGCTGGATATCATGAAATATCTTAAGGCGAGCGGAGCGGAAGTCGATTATCATGATCCGTTGATACCCTATCTGCGTTTGCGCAGGCTTAGCCTGCGCCGGGTAGCCTTCTCCGCTGGCCAGATACGCAAGTATCATTGTCTGCTCATTGCTACCGACCATTCCGGCGTCGACTATCGCCTAATCAGAAAAAATGCCCGGTTTATTTTTGATACCCGTAATGTGTATACCAAAGATTATCCCAACGTTATCAGGCTCTGAAGGTTTGATACTTCGACCGAGCCCTTCGACTTAAGCTCAGGATTTAAATCCTGAGTAAAGTCGAAGGCCCGCCCTTTCAGGGCGGGGTAAGCAGCGAG
>CAYNSZ010000015.1:13028-14196 GCA_964400075.1 uncultured Planctomycetia bacterium | reverse complement strand
CAAAACGCAGGCACCACCTCGGTTAAGCAATAAATCGTCATTCAACCATATTAATCCGCGCCGGCGGCCACCAGATAAAAACAGCTTTGCCGATGATATCGTCTTCCTTCACAAATCCCCAGATGCGGCTGTCAGCTGAAGAAATGCTGTTATCACCGAGAAAAAAATATGCATTTTCGGGAATGCGGATACCTTCCGGAGTAAGGCCGTACGTACCCTGATTATAATAATAATTTCGGGCGATGACCGGTTCAACCACTTCCTTACCGTCAATATAGACATTGCCGCCTTCAATCGCGAGGGTCTCACCGTTTTGACCAATCACGCGTTTTACGAAAGCTTTTTTGCGCTCATGGGGAGGAAAAAATACCGCCACCTCCCCGCGCCGGGGCTCACGCAGCTTTAGAATTCGGAGCCTGGTAAAAGGCAATGGCACACCATAGGCGAGCTTATTGACAAAGATATAATCACCCGGCATCAATGTCGGGACCATAGAAGTCGTGGGTATGCGGTACAACTGGAAACAGAGATTAAACAGGGTGATAAAGCCCACAAGAACCGTGAGGGTATTCCGTAACGTATGTTTTTTCTGCTGATGCATTTCTCTTCGCTCCCCGCGCGGCGCTTTCCGGAGCCTCAACGGGCATGCCTGCTTAAGCCAGCCTACGACTCTCTGGTAAGGGGCTTAGTGTATCGCGCCAATCCGCTGTGGGGGCCACCATATAAAAAGAGCTTTGCCAATAAGCCATTGCTCATCGGCAAATCCCCAGCGCCTGCTGTCTTCTGAATTCCCGGAATTGTCTCCGAGGAAAAAGTATTTACCCTCCGGCACAAGGATTTCATTACCCCCGGTAGCGTGCGCGCCATAGAGCGGATCGCTGCGGTAATAATTATTGGTAATCCGCGGATCGGTTACGGACTGCCCATTAATGAAGATATCACCGTTTTGTATCATCACCCGCTCACCCGGAAGAGCAATGAGCCGTTTTATGAACTGCCTGCGCTTAAACCAGGGCTGCGGTGCTTCCTGCGGCGGCACGAATACGACTACGTCGCCGCGCTTGAACTTAGAAAAGCCGAAATAATGACTATTGAGCAAAGGTATTCTCGTCCCATAGCTGAGGCGATTGACGCAAATCTTATCGCCCTTTTTGAGCACCGGATACAT
>CAYNSZ010000015.1:0-13009 GCA_964400075.1 uncultured Planctomycetia bacterium | reverse complement strand
GATGCGGTAATTTTGAAAAATAAACGTCCGCACCACCGAAGCAATGACCGCCGCCCAAAGAATTGCCTCCAACCACTCCCGGATAATATTCTTCTTATGGATCTTTCCTTTATTTTTTTTGGCCATAGTTACACCTTGAGGACCTCAATAAAGGCATTCTGGGGCACGGTGATATTGCCGAGCTGCTTCATCTTTTTTTTGCCTTTTTTTTGCTTTTCCCATAATTTGCGCTTGCGCGTAATGTCGCCGCCGTAACATTTGGCGGTTACGTTTTTCTTTAGGGCTGAAACCCTGGCTGAGGCGATGATTTTGGCGCCGAGCGCCGCCTGTATGGCTACTTCGAACATCTGCCGCGGGATTAATTCCTCAAATTTATCGACCACGGCACGGGCCCGCACCTCGGCCTTTTCCCTATGGACCAAAAGAGAAAACGCTTCAGTCTTCTTCTTATTGAAGAGAAAATCGATTTTCACGATATCGGCTTTGCGATAGCCAACCAATTCATAATCGAAGGAGGCGTATCCTTTGGTCAGGGATTTAATCTTGTCGTAAAAATCAATGATGATCTCCGCCAGGGGCAGATCGAAGACAATGCCCAAACGGTCTTTACCCAGATAATCCATCTTTATAAAATCTCCCCGGCGCGATTTTGCAAGCTCGCATAAAACCTCCATCCCCTCCACGGGCGTCACGATCGTTGCCCGCACAAACGGCTCGTACGATAACCGCCGGGTCGGGATAATGATGCGGGCTTTCTATGTTCTCTACCGCGTCGCTGTTTTTTCGCTTAATTTTATAGAGAACGTTCGGTGAAGTAGGAACAAGGTCAAGACCATATTCGCGCTCGAGCCGCGCCTGGACGATCTCCATATGCAGCAGGCCTAAAAAACCGCAGCGAAAACCATGGCCCAGATTACCCAGGCTATCAGGCTCGAAGGTAAACGAGGGGTCGGACAGCTTAAGCTTTTCGATAGCCTGCCTCAGGAGCGGATAATCCTTGGGCATGGATGCGAATATACCGCAGAAAACCATGGGAGACATCTTGAGGTAGCCTTCAAACGGAACGCTGGCAGGGTTTACCTTGGAGGTTATGGTATCTCCTACGTCTACTTCTTCTGGCCGCTTAATATTGCAACAGATATAACCGACCTCGCCGCATTCAAGAGACTCACCCTTCTGAGCCTGTGGTAGGAACACTCCGATTTCCTCGACCGTGTAATCTTTATTCTGGTGCATCAGGCGTATTTCATCTCCCAGCGAAATCTTACCGTCAAACACTCGCAGGAAAAGTATTACGCCGCGATAGGGATCATAGGTAGAATCAAAGAGCACCGCTTTTAAAGGTTGGGCGATGTCGCCTGAGGGGGGCGGTACTTCTCTGATTATTCTTTCCAGCAACTCCTTTACCCCGGTGCCTTCTTTAGCGGAGACCAGAGAGATTTCTTCGTTTTTAAATCCGAATACATCGAAGAGCTGACCGCGGCTGCGTTCGCAATCAGCGCCGGGAAGATCGATTTTATTAATTACCGGCAATATTTTTAAATTACTCTCGAGGGCCAGATGAAAGTTTGCAACGGTCTGGGCTTCAATCCCTTGAGTCGCATCAACCAGCAGTATCGCCCCTTCGCAACCCCGTAACGATTTGGCAACCTCATAGGCGAAATCAACATGACCGGGGGTATCAATAAGGTTAAGCACATAAGCGCTGCCCTGATAGGAAAGGTTAAGGCGCACGGCTTTTGCCTTAATGGTAATACCGCGCTCCCGCTCAAGCTCCATAGAATCTAACATCTGTTCTTTATTTTTGTCTCGCGATAACACTCCTCCCAGCTCAAGGAAACGGTCGGCAAGAGTGGACTTGCCGTGGTCGATATGAGCGATAATACAAAAGTTTCTTATCCTGTCTTTTGAGACCATTGACACCATCTTGGGTATGGCGATAGCTTAGGCAGCCTTACGTCTTGCCGGAATTGACCTCGGCCTTTGGTTCGACCGCGTACCTCGACTGCGCTCGGTATCCTGAGAAATCCTGAGCCCGTCGAAGGACTCACCATTGCCTCGAACTCATTCGACACGGGTTCGCGACTCCTTCGGCGAACGATCCTGAGCAAGTCAAACGCGTCGAAGGACGAAGTCGAGGGATTAGACTGAGTCTCGCTTTGGCTCGGCCGAAGCATCAAGACACTTAATAATTTCATCGACTGTCTCTTTGATGGTGAGATCAGTCGTATCAATAACAACAGCATCGGGGCCTTTGACCAGCGGCCCCACCGCTCTGGTGCGATCGGCGGTATCGCGCCTGAGCAAGTCAGTTTCAACTTCTTTTAAATCAATCTCAAACGCTCTATCCCTCAATTCTCGGAAGCGGCGATAAGCTCGTTTCTGGGGATCGGCGTCGAGGAAAAATTTATAGGCGGCATCGGGAAACACCACGCTCGTCGTATCTCTTCCTTCAACCACGCAATCCCTGCCGGAAGCTAACTGCCGCTGTAACCTGACCATAACCCGCCGCACGCCTGGATGGGCAACGACTGCCGAAATGCTCTTATCGATGCGTGGTTGGCGTATGGCGGCGGTGATATTGGCGGAACCGAGATAGACTTCATCTGACTCAAGACGCAACGCCAAATTTTTGGCAAGCTCTTTCAGCCGCGCGCCGTCACTAACATCAATACCGGCTGCAAGCGCCGCATAGGTAAGCGCCCGGTAGGTTGCTCCGGTATCAAGATAAAAGATCCCGAGGCGTTTTGCCAACGCCCGGGCAGTAGTAGTTTTACCGGAGCCGGCCGGCCCGTCGATAGCAATTACCATAGCCCTTCGGTTTGCGGTGAACGGTTTAAGGTTAACGGTTATATCTGCGGTATAAAAAACTGGATACCGAACACCGTAAACCTTTCGCTCAATGTCCTCGGTTATCCCTTGACAAACAGGATAAGATGAACCCGGTACTCATCCCATCAGTTTCTGTTTAGCGTTTACGGCTTTAATCAAATCGATAAGAGTTTTTTTATCTTTTTTCTGATAACACTTTAGAATTCCGATAAAGCGGTTTATATCTCTGAGGATATTGCCTTTATTTGATATAAAAATATCCGCCCACAGCTCCGGCGGTGAATTGGATATGCGGGTTAAGTCCTTAAAACTATTCGCGGCAAAAACCTTCCAGGCCCGAGGAACGAGCTCGGTAAGAGAAAAAGAAATGAGATGCGGCAGGTGTGATACTGTTGAAAGCACTTTATCGTGATGGTCCGGGCTCATATAGGCGACCCGGGCGCCGAAGGCGCGAAATAATTGCTCCACGGACCGCGCGGCCGCAGTATGGGCTGAGGCGGTAATGATACATAAAGCCCCTTGGTAGAGGTCGCCCCTGCTGTATTCAACTCCACTTTTTTCGCTTCCGCAGAGGGGGTGACAACCGACAAAGCGCACCGCGGCAGGCAAATGCCGTTTTGCAGCCGCAGCTATTTCTTTTTTACTGCTCCCTAAATCAAAAACCACCGCTCCCTTTTTAAGATACGGCGTTATGGTTTTCAAAGTGCTGATAATAATCCCTACCGGCAATCCCAAAACCACGGCATCGGCATTTTTGAGCACCGCGGCAAGGTCAGTACTCAGCCGGTGCACGACCTTGGCTTTCTTGATCCGCAGATACGACTTCTTGCTTCGGGCCCAACCCCATACGGTAATACCGGGGCAAAATCTGCGCAGAGCCCGCGCCAGCGACCCCCCCATCAACCCTACACCGATGATTGCGATTTTTTTGAACCTCTTCATAGGGTACGGCCTACGGCGTTGGCGATGGCTTTTAACTCTTTCATCAAATTGGCAAAATTCTCAGGCAGGAGCTGCTGGGAACCATCGCTCAAAGCCTCTTGAGGATTCGCATGGACCTCGATTAACAGCCCGTCCGCACCGCAGGCAACGGCAGCCTTGCTGAGGGGAGCGACTAATCCCCATTTACCGGTGGCATGCGAAGGGTCCACGATGACCGGAAGGTGCGATAAGGTTTTAATGACCGGGACAGCGCTTAAATCGAGGGTGTTGCGGGTGAAATCTTCGAATGTCCTGATGCCGCGCTCGCAGAGGATCACGTTAAAATTACCTTCAGAAAGGATGTACTCCGCGCTCATCAGCAGCTCTTTAATAGTCGCGCTTAAACCCCGCTTGAGAATAACCGGTTTTCTGGTCTGGCCGACTTCCCGCAAAAGATTGAAATTTTGCATGTTGCGGGCCCCGATTTGCACTATATCCGCGTAGGCAGCTACCCGGCCGACATCCCGCGTATCCATGACTTCGGTAACCGTAGCGATGCCAACGCTATCGGCAACATCTTTGAGAATCTTCAAACCTTCTTCGCCTAAGCCCTGAAAGGCATAGGGGGACGTGCGGGGCTTAAATGCTCCTCCGCGCAGGATTCTGGCGCCGGCTGCTTTGACCTTTTGAGCGACCTCTTGCAACTGCTGTTTGCTTTCAATGGAACAGGGGCCGGCGATTATCGTAAGCGCTTGTGCGCCGATAACCAGATTGTCCTTTATGGCGATGGTGGTATTTTCCGGCTTAAACTCACGAGAAACGAGTTTATAGGGGGCGAGCACCGGCATTACTTTTTCAACTCCGGGAAACACATCCAAAGGATGCAGCCGTATAATATCCTCAGAGCCTATGACCCCGACAATAGTCCGTTCTGCCCCCCGGGAAACCATAGCCTTAAGGCCTAACGATTCGACCCGCTTGATAAGACCATTGATTTCCTCATCCAGCGCTCCTTTCCTAAACACGATAATCATACAGAATCCTCCCGCTTAAGGTTTCTTAAGATACGCTCCGAGGCATCGTATGAAAGCTATATTTTCTTTCTGCAAGCCTACTGACACCCTGAAAAAACGTGGCAGCCCCCAGGTATCCATATTCCGGATAATGATACCACGGCTCAGGAGATACTCAATGAGGCTTGTGGTATCCTGCTTGAAATCGACAAGAATAAAATTGGTAGCACTTCGTACGTAATCAAGCTTTAAAGCATCGAATTCCCGGTAAAGATATTTTTTTTCTCTATCAATATAGGAGACTACTTTTTTTACGAAGGTTTTATCCCTGAGCGCGGCCGCTGCTGCAACCTGGGCCATGCGGTTAATGTTAAACGGCTCCCGGATAGTGTTTAAGACGCCTGCCAACTCCCGGGTAGTTATGCCGTAACCGATACGCAGGCCCGCTAAACCGTACGCCTTGGAGAAGGTGCGGACGATGATGATGTTGCCCCGTTCGTTTAAAAATCCGAGCGTTTTGGGGAAATCAGGCGGGGCAAATTCAAAGTAAGCCTCATCGAAAAATACCAGGGTCGCGGCGGGTATACGCTTCAAAAACAGCCGAACCTGATCATGGATGCGATAGGAGCCGGTAGGATTGTCGGGATTGGCGATAAAAATGACTTTGGTTTTGGCACTGGCCCTCCGGGCCATCTTTTCCAGCCAATACCGATTATTCTTAAGGGGAATCCGCAAGACTTTCGCGCCCTGTACCCTCGCCTGAAGTTCATAAATCAAGAACGTAGGATATGCCACCATGACCTCATCGCCTTTTTCGATACAGGCGCGCAAAGCCAGTACGATGAGCTCGTCTGAGCCGTTCCCGAACACCAGCTGTTCCTGGTTCACGCCCAGACGGCGGGATAAAGCCTTGCGTAAATAAAAACAGTTTCCTTCGGGATAGCGATTGATATTTTTAAACTCGCGCACGAGCGCCCCTCGCGCGTAGAAAGGTAGAAAGGGTATCTCGTTAGAAGCAAGCTTATAAATGCGCGCAAGCCCCTTGGCACGCCTGAGCTCCTCGATTGGTTTACCCGGCTTATACGGCGCGATAGATTGTAGTCTCTTTACGGTGCGCATGGTAGCTGCGTAAACGAAAAAAGCAGTGATTACGCCTCGTGCGGCGCATTGCCCATCACTGCTTGCTTTAATACCGGATGGTTCTGTTAATCAAAAATATCTGTTTAAACCTGTATACCGGCCGCCTATAAATTTAATTTTCTTTCGGATAGGAACCGAGTATTTTCACAAAGAGGCAGTGCCGCGCGAGCTGCCGCAAGGCTTTTCTTACCCACGGAGAATTTTTATGTTTTTCGAAATCGACAAAAAAGTAGTACTCCCAGGGTTTTTTCTTTGACGGCCGCGACTCGATCTTGGTCAGATTGATGCCGTATTTTTTGAAAGCGTACAGCGCGTCATACAGGGCGCCCACCCGGTCTTTTACCGCAAACAGTATGGAAGTTTTATCCCTGCCCGATGCGGGAGCGTCAGTGCGGGCGATAACCAGAAATCGGGTGTAATTGTTCGCGGAATCTTCGATCGAGGAAACAACCGCATCCAAACCATAGAGGCCCGCGAGTACGGTATTACCGATACAGGCGCTGTGACGGTCCCGTTGGGCTGCCAAAGCGGCTTTCGCGGTCGAAGAAGTAGGAATTAATTCCACATCAGCGAGCGAGCGCGACAGCCACTGCCGGCATTGGGAAAAAACCTGGGGATTAGAGTAAATCCGCTTCAGCTTAGTTATATCCTTGATCCCGACTGTCAGCAAAGCGTGCGAAACCGTTAGGGTAACTTCAGCACAGATGTTAAGCCCGGAGGTAAAAAACATATCCAACGTATAGTTAATGGCGCCCTCGGTTGAATTTTCGATGGGGACGACTCCATAATCAGCTTCCTTTCTTTCGACGCTGTCGAAAACATCATTGATGCTATCCTTGGCGATATAGTCGGGCTTTTTACCGAATTTTTTTATGGCTGCAAGGTGCGTAAACGTCCCTTGGGGACCGAGATAGGCGATACCAAGCCGGGTGCGCTGCGAACGGCAGGCTGAGAGTATCTCGCGAAACACATTGCCCACGTCCTCAGAGCTGAACAGGCCCTGGTTGAGCCGCTTCAGGCGCACGAGCATGCTGGCTTCACGCTCAGGCGAATAGACGGCGAGGTTATTCTTCTTTTTCAATTTGCCGACTTTGATTACTTCCCCGACGCGCTGATTAAGCAGCCCGAGTATCTTTTCGTCTATAGCGTCTATTTTTTTTCTTAATTGCTTTAACTGCATATGTTTTTACCTAACGCTGACCGCTGGCGGCGATGTGCGCACGCGCATATTTTCCGGCTACCAAACTGCTCCCGTGCCAGGCGCAACGCATCTATATGCCCGATATCGATCCAGCGCCCCTGAAGCGGGTAACCGTAGACTTTAGTCTGGGTAATCAACCATTCAATATACTTGCCGGCGGCGTCCGCGCTATGATTGAGGCGCATGTAGACATCGAACAAATCAAGAGAGGGCTTAGGAAAAAAATAGACACATGATGCCGCCAAGGTCGAAAAAGGCTTCCGGGGCTTCTCTTGAAAACGGGTGATCCGCCTGCGGCTATTCACGGCCACTACTCCACAGCGGGACGCCTCCTTCAGGGAACAAACATCATAGAGCCCAATCGTAGGATGGGGTTCGTGGTTCATGGCAAAAGAGACGAATCCCCGCAGATCATCCTCAAATAAATTGTCTCCTCCGACAATGAGCCAGTCTGAACGGCTGTCACCGATTCCGAATTTCATATCCCGGATCGCGCCCAGTCTGTCGTTGGGGCTATTGGAACCGTCATTTAAAATCTTCGCTTTCACGCGACCCTGCTTTTGCCAGTCGAGAAAGTGCCGGTAAAATTTATTATTGACTACGATCCTTAATTCATCAACCCTAGCGCACTCATGCAACTGCTTCAGTTTATCGATTAAAAAATTAATCATCGGCTGTCCATTGATAGGGACAAGGGGTTTGGCCACTTTATAGGTAAGCGGATAGAGCCTCGTTCCGTAGCCAGCGGCAAGGATTAACGCTTTCATAGCTTATATCATGATCGTATGATACATTTCCTCACTCAGGACTTTCTTAAGCGATTTTTGTAAGTATTTTTCAACTTCTTTTGACGTAGGCAAGTTTAAAGTCTTCTTGATGATTTTTTTAACCGCCGCGTACTCTATATTATTAATCAATTCTTTAATTTTTGGCACCTGGGGCGGCGTCATACTGAACTGGTCAAGCCCCATGCCCAGCAATAGAAACGCAAAAATTGGCTCGCCTGACATCTCCCCGCACATGCCTACCCAAGTATTATTTTTATGGGCGACGTCAATAATGTGCTGAATCAAACGTAACACCGCGGGGTGTCCTGGTTCATACAGATAGGCCACTTTTTCGTTGGCCCGGTCAACGGCAAGCGCATATTGTATCAAATCATTGGTCCCAATACTAAAAAAATCGCTCTCTTTTGCCAGCATGTCAGCGGTTAAAGCGGCTGAGGGAACTTCGATCATCGTGCCTACGGAAATATTTTCATCGAACAGCGATCCTTCATTTTTTAATTCCTGCTTGCATACCTCAAGGATTTCTTTTGCCTGGCGCAGCTCCCCGACGCCTGAGATCATGGGAAACATTACTTTCACGTTCTTTTCGACCGAAGCCCGCAATATCGCTCTCAGCTGCGTTTTGAAGATTTCCGGGCGCGCCAGGCAGAACCGGATTGCCCGCCAGCCTAAAAACGGGCTCATCTCCTGGGGAACCTGGGGTTGAGACAGAAACTTATCGCCGCCGATGTCGATGGTCCGAAAGACCACCGGAAGCGGACTGAGGCTTTTAGCAACTTCCGCATATGCGGCATACTGCTCCTCCTCCGTCGGCAAATCCCTCCTACCCAAAAATATAAATTCGGTACGATACAGGCCTATGCCTTCGGCGCCAAACTGCTTGACCAGTGACAACTCCTCCGGCAATTCAATATTAGCGGAAACCATGACGCTCCTGCCATCCTTGGTGCATGCTTTAAGGGTTTTAGAGATGTGAATTGCCTTAACTTCCTTGGTATAGAGCTGGGAACGTTTCTGATACTCTCGTAAGGTCTTTTCGGTCGGTTCAACAATGACCTGGCCCGCAGAACCGTCAACGATAAGCCTACTGCCTGAGGTGATGTTTTCTGTAGCCACCTCAACTCCCACCACTGCAGGAATCCGCAGACTCCGGGCGATGATCGCGGTATGAGAGGTCTTTCCGCCGATGTCGGTAATGATCCCGAGGATCTTATCCTTAGGCAAAGAGGCGGTCTGTGACGGTGCCAGATCATGGGAGACAATAATCACCTTTTCTTTTAGATCGCTTAAGGAAAAGGTCGTTTCTTTAAGCATCTTGCGCAGAACCCGGCGGGCGATGTCTTCAATGTCAATGACCCGCTCGCGCAAGTATTCATCATTCAGCTTGAGCAGCGTGGATACGTACTTTTCAATGCTCTGGGAAAAAGCATATTCGACATTAAAACGCTTATTTTTAATCTGCGTGATCACGTCTTCGATGAGCACCCGGTCCTCTAATACCAAATAGTGCGCCTCGAAAATCCTGCCGTGGTCGAAACCTATCTCGGCGGATATCTTTTTCTGCAAACTGGATATCTCCCGGCGAGTCTCAATCAGGGCTTCCTCCAGCCGGTAGATTTCACGGGAAATCTCGTCATGGCTAATTTTTCGTTTCGGGACAGCGATTTCGTCCTTGCGCATGACAAAGGCCTTTCCGATACCCACACCGCCCGATACGGCGATACCTTTTAATTTAATCATCACTGTGCTCCAGAAAATTTTTCAAATCTGATACGGCGTCGTTGGCATCTTCGCCTTCGACGATTAGCCGTATGTTCATGCCTTTATTCACTCCCAGGCTTAAAATGGCGATGATGGACTTGCCGTCGACCACTTCGCCATCCTTTTCAACCTTAACCGAGGAATTGAATTTATTCGCCAGCTGTACAAACATTGTTGCCGGCCGGGCATGCAATCCATGCATTTTATTGACGGTTATCTGTTCCTCAATCCTCGCCATGCTTTCTTTCTCTGATTATAAATAGCTATGATTTCTTTAGCTACCTTTGCGGGGTCGTGGCGCAAATAATTGCTTTTACTAATCACATCGGCTTCATAAATCGCGACATTCATCTTCCTAATACGTTCCCGGTCAAACACAACCGGGAACGAACGCTCCTGGGCGTATTTGACCAGTAGCCGGTACTGCAGGCGGCCGGAGCTCACCAGACAACAGTTCACAATATCCTTGCCGGCGTGGCGCATCAACATCTCCAAATGGTCAGAGGCGGTAAAGCCGTCCGTCTCTCCATGCTGGGTCATCACGTTGCAGATATAGAGCTTCATGGCACCATGCCGGGAAACTCCCTCGCCAATTCCATTGATGAGTAGATTTGGTATCACGCTGGTGAAGAGGCTGCCCGGACCAAGAATAACGATATCCGCTTCGCGGATCGTCTCAAGCGCTTCGGGATTCGGTTTGGCGTCCTCCGGCAGAAGACAAATCCTTTTGATCGATTTTTCCTCATCTGGAATCTTATCTTCACCGACTTTCTCGGTTCCGTCGCTGTACTCGGCCTTCAAGTGTATCTTGTCTAAACTGGAGGGGAGGACTCTTCCTCGAATCGCCAGAACGATACTCGATTCTTTCACGGCGTCTTTAAAGCTGCCGGTTATCTGGGTCATGGCGGTGATAAACAGGTTGCCAAAGCTGTGGCCTTTAATGCCATTGCCCTCTTTAAAGCGATACTGGAAAAGGTCACACATCAGCTGCGGAGCCTCGGCCAATGATACCAGGCAGTTGCGTATATCACCGGGAGGCAATATCCCGAATTCTTCCCTCAGGCGTCCGGAAGAACCGCCTTCATCGGCAACCGTCACGATGGCGGTAATGTTGGCGGTGTACTCCTTCAACCCCTCCAGGATTGTCGATAGCCCCGTGCCTCCGCCGATAGCAACGATCTTGGGGCCTTTGGCAAGAAACCGTTTCTCATAAATAATGTCGATCAATTCTTTATTTTTACCCGGGTAAATAGCGTCAAAAAAACTTTTGATGAGCGATTTTGTACCGGCAATGAGCCCGATAAACGAAAACGCAAGCAGTATGGAGTCAAATATTTTTAAAATCGGATCGGTATCGTACGATAACCGGATCGCGGCAAAAGAAACAAAAAAGAAACTCAAGACCAGGAGAAGCACCCAGCGCTTAATACGCAATCCGGGATAGAACCACTTAAAAATCTTAATAAACTTTTTCATTGCTTTATCCGGCCTATTGCCATAGGCAGCCTTAGTGGCGGCTCACGGCAGTACTTGCTGCTGTTTGTACAGAAGCGCAAGGACCTCTTCGGTATTTTTGGCAACCCTCAGTTTCTGGACAAGATATTTATCCCGCAGGAGTTTCGCCAAAAATGCCAACATTTTCAGGTGAAGTCCCGCCTCTTTCTGGTTTGAAAGAAGCAAGGCGATAACGTATACCGGCTCCTGGTCAAGTGAATCGAAATCTACCCCGCCGGAAGAAATACAAATACAAACTACGATATCTTTTACGTTGGCAATACGGGCATGGGGAAAGGCGATATGGCCGCCAATGGCGGTTGAACCCATCGATTCACGCTGTAAAATAGTCTTTAAAATGCCTCTTTTATCGTCTTTGCCAATTTTTTTTATTTCAATGAGATAATCTAAGATCGCGGTAATAATACCTTTTTTATGTCTGTGCTTGACGTCAAGAACTACAGTATCTTTATTCAGATAATCAAGGAGGTTCATATACTCACATGGATTTGCGACGCACTCAAGGATTGAACGCCTGCAAAAAGAAAAGTTGTTACCATTGGTTTCGTAGACAAGTAATCCTGTCCGGCCGTTGCGTTTAATACTCGGGAGGGATGTGCTGTTAAGAAAAACCTATAAAAGGCCATATGCTTCTTCGCCATGCCCCGCCTCGCCATGAGGCGGCCATCGCCGTGCTCTTGGCTGTTGCGGTCCTTAAACAACCACTCAGTAAGACAGAGCGGAGGAAGGGTCATGGCTATCCCCGAAGGGGATACTTTCTTCGCCATGCCCCGCCTCGCCATGAGGCGGCCATCGCCGTGCTCTTGGCTGTTGCGGTCCTTAAACAACCACTCAGTAAGACAGAGCGGAGGAAGGGAATCGAACCCTCAGCCTTCACGTTGGCAACGTGACGCTCTAGCCGATTGAGCTACCCCCGCTAGTCGCTACACTCACTTCGTTCGTTGCGCTCCCCATTAAGGGGCTCTGCCCCTTCTTCGCCCCAGCGAATCCGCTTGAGGCGGAGGTGCTTCGCTCGTAAGAGTTTCAAAGAAGAGCAGCTCGCTTCGCGGTCATCCCCGAAGGATACCGCTGAAGAAAAAATATAAACCATTCGTTATTAGCCATTCATGCGGACGGGGAGAGTTGAACTCCCACCTCTTACGAGACATGGTCCTAAGCCATGTGCGTCTGCCAATTCCGCCACGTCCGCAACACACAAAGTATCTTCCTTCTCGTATTGCGTCGGCTTGCCAGTCGATTTTTTTAGCTTCAAAGAACAAAACCAGGCAAGCCGGGCTTTGGTTCATCTCAATGAACCTCCCCGCCATAAATGGCGGGGTTTCTTTGTGGAACTTCCCGGAGGTTCATTGCTCCGAAGCCATACTCTGCTTCGCCCTTCACCGCGTAACCACTGGTCGGGCTTCGCAGCAGTTCTCCTTTCGCCTTCATCCCCGGACTGAAGTCCGGGGTTTTCGGCGAAGGAGAATAAACATGCCTCAGTAAATCGCAGCCCAGGGAGAATCTTCCGGCGCGACTAATGACTCCAATAGCAACTACTGACGCGGCATTTATTCATGAGCCGCCCGAGGGTCGAACTCGTCGCTCCCTACGGTCGCTCCTCATAAAGGGAAACCTACGGTTTCCCTCTCTGACACTCAGCTCAATATATACTCAGGACTTCGCTGTCACTCCCTTCCCTTACGGGGGGTGTAAGTAATTTGAGGGAAAACTCTTTTCCCTCAAGCTCCCTTTGCGATCTCACCGCTACACCCTATTAATTATGAGCCGCCCGAGGGTCGAACTCGGGACACCCGGCTTAAAAGGCCGGTGCTCTACCAACTGAGCTAACGACCCACGTT
>CAYNSZ010000014.1:2681-14351 GCA_964400075.1 uncultured Planctomycetia bacterium | reverse complement strand
GCTCCGCGGCAGGATAGCTACTCACGGTGGGGTTACCCCGCACGATTATATCCAGGTCAAGGTCAGCCACGCCGCCGGAAATGGATTCACCAGCCAGCCGAATCAGGCTAACAGTCCTTCCGCTTATGCCTATGCAATCCAAGAGGTACCTGCCGGTCGCCTCATCGAGCTTTCGGACCGCGTCTAAACGGCCAATAACCCCTGCTTCAAAGAGATCAGTCAGATAAACCCCTGGTTCGGTTCTTGTGACTCCATAACTTATCTCATCCTGTATGTTAAACGCCGCGCCGCGCAAAGACTGCTTGACATTTCTCGGCCCAATGTCCTCATGGTTATCAATATGCCTCCAGACTAATCCTCCAGCATCGATGATTTCACGGGCTTGAGTCCCGAAATGCTCAAAGAAGAAAGAATAAGATAAATTGTGCTGGCCCCCCCAGTAGAGTTTTTTTCCATCGGCAAGGGTTATTTCCAGGAAATATCCCTTACCTATATAATATAGGCCGCTGCCGTTTACACCGGTGAGCTTCACTCTCAATATGGGGTAGGCATAACCTTCGGAAATCGTAACCTGAGCGTATTGCCGCTGGCGGATTTGAGCGCCTTCGAACACAAAGGTTGTGGCAATGTCGACAAACAACTCATTCGTCTTACCCTGCTGCGAAGAACTGGTCGAAGACTCAAGTGTTTTTGGAGTCCTCCCTAACGCGCCAAACCAGGAAACAGCAACCAGCAAGGGCGTGACGGCATAGATAAGCTTTCGCATCGGCAGGCTGCCGCTTATGCCGGTTGAAGCAAAATAAGCAAGCAAATCGGAAATGAACGCGACGACATAGGGCCAGAAGATTATTGCCAACCATGCTCCGATAAAGACAATGGCCTGCGCCGTGATTTGCAGTTTATGCCTGAAGCGCGCCCGCGCGATGTGATCGACATCAAGGCTCGCGCGAGAAAGCACCGCTCTCTTCACACCTAAGACAATAAAAGCCATGGTCAGGGCTATGACTGCGACAAAACCAATACCGGAAAAAGAATCTGAATCCGTTCGTTTCCTTTGTTCGTGTCCAATAAGCGCAAATACTATTTGTACAAACCGCGCCTGATTTTTTCTTAATTGCTCCTCATCTTCGCTGTCATTGAGGACGACCGCATCAAAGGTTTTTTGATTCTTGGCGAAAGTCCGCGTATTGATAAGCGCCTCCTGGAGCCGTTTATTGAATTCCTGCAGGCTCATGCCTTCGCGTTCGATAATCCTCTCCCATAAGATACGGATAAGCGCTTCCTCGCGGTTGTCTTGCGGCTGATGCATTACAGCAATAAGATTTCCCAAGAATAACATTTTCACAATGAAACGAGCAAACCATTCAGCTAATCGTCGCGCCAGCGCTCTCAGGGAATGATTATTGTTCACGACGAAGGGCTGGGGGGTAATCACAATAACGGACGCCCTTGGGAAAATCTCCTTAGTAAATTGTATGGATTTAAAAGAAGACGTATCAAATAACAGCACTTTATCCGCCGCTGTGCATTCAGAACAAAGCGAAAGCACATACTCCTTGGAATAGCCATAGTGGTGGTTATGGCTCTTGCGAGTAATCATTAATGCTCCCGTGCGCAGCTCCCTTCTAAATTGCGCTTCGCTGATGAATCGCCTTGCGTCTTCAGATTCACCGGGCTTGGCGCGCTGCTGACGTGTCGTAGTAAGAACAGGCAGGATAAATTTTTGAGGATGCCGTTGTATGAGCTCCTTGATGAAAGTTGTTTTACCTGCGGCAGAAACACCGGCAACAATGAGCACCGGCGTACGTCGTAAAAGCGCTGTCTCTTGTGAAGTAAAACGCACTGGGTTTCGCTTAAACAAAACATGCCAGCTTAAACCAAGAATGCTAATGATAAGGATAAAAACAAATGCGGCAAAAAAAGTGGTTTCGAATGAGGAATGTGAATTCGTGCCGTCAATTACCGTAGACGCGCGGTCCGGGAACACAACTAATACAGCCAGCGCAATTACTCCCGCTACTATGAGTGCAATATCTATTTGAAGAGATTCCTGCACCTGACTCTGAGGCATATCAGCTGTGGAATCAGCATGCGGAATATTTTCATTGCTTGCGTTTTCAATTGAGTCATTGACTGCCGCAAGATTAGCTTTAAAGACTTTCTTAGCTAATTCTACTCCTGGCTGGCCCTCAGAAGAGATATCCATGGGTTCGTAAAGGGACGCTGAAACTGCCAACTCAAGATACAACATGCGCATTGTCTCGATTAAATTCCAGATACTCATCGGGCCGCTGCGTATGATGATCGCAGGTACATGCCTGAGACTTAAGCGTTCAAACATGGCCTCAGTTACTGCCTGCTCCCGAGCTGTATAAGTTTGCGCATATATCGTAGCAACCACGCGTTTGTTGGCGATGACTCTCCTCCATTGCATGCGGATTGCTTCTAACCCGGCTATGGTAGCTGCGTAACGGCGCACGCCGGGCTTGGCCAAACTCTCAACCAGCAGTTGTTGGTAAAAGGGGCGGCTGGGGTTTACGATCTGGCTGAGAGCACCGTTGATGGTGAGGGCGATCTGGGTATCCCGCATCAGAGACAAATCAATCTGTTGAATAGTGGTAATAAACGTTGCTAAGAAACCTGTCCAGATACCGGGGAATTCACCGAGGATACGATAGACTTCCTCCAGTGCCTCGAGGCGCTGGTGGATAGTGACGTCTCTATGTATATCCAGCGCGGGACGAAGAGAAGAGAGTTTCTTGGGTAAGGCTAAAAGCGCTGCGCGGTCCTTCTCCCAATCGCTGACTGCACTCTCAAGTGCTTCGTGGTCTCCGCCCTTAAGAAAATAAAAGAATAAGCCCAGGGAAGTAAGCATGGTGAAGCGGCCGCCGTGCTCGGGATGATCAATACTCAACCAGCCTGCAGGCTTCACCCATTTATTGCGAAGGTCTCCCAATTGTTTATCGGTGATAAAAAGGAAGTGTTCTTTGATAGCATCTTCATTGACACCACGAGCCCTTAACGCAGACGTTAAAGTATCAATCAAGCAGGAAGCATTAGCATCAACCTCAGTGGTTACTCCTGACTTAGTAATCTCTATCAACGCTTTATCAGAAGGATTGTTTCGGATATCTTCTTCAATGAGCGCCAGGCGGTCTTCATCGTAATCGCTGATAAAAATAACCTCAGGCCCCTCAGACAGATTCAGCATCCGTAGCAGATAATCTCCGCTCGCCGAGCCGCCGATTGCCGCGACATAAATACGGCCATAGTGCCTGAACCGCTGGGCCATGGCAGCGGAGATAGGAATGGCTCTGCGTGTTTCCTTAGGGTCAAGGTGCAATAATTTGTCACGGGTCTTCATCTGCCTGACTACTTTATCTAGCCCGCTCTTCTCGCCGATGAGGGTTGCAACCTGTGCGATCAAGAAGTCAAACAAGGCTCTGTTGCCTTGATTGAGATTCTCCTGTATCCGTGAGCCAAGAATTCCCTGTAACGATCCATTGGCAACACTAAGTATGTTCTGCTGGATACTGATGGTTCCGTCAGCAAGGGCCACGGGGGATGCGCGTAGTTGATACTTGGCCACGGCAGCATCAAGAGCACCGGTAGTTTCCTTTACCGGTGCAAGGTGAGTTCCCGCAAGATGAGCGGTCATGAGCGCTGAGATGTGACCAAAGGATACCAAATGGCCTAAGTCAGCCGGATTCTTGGCAGGGAAATCGAGATTAATAATCGGCCGGTCTACCTGCTTAAAGGCAAGCCGCTGTGATTCGCGGTCCATCAGGAGCATATAGTCGAGATGAAAACCTCGGTACTTGGCATTGGCATTGCCGTGTACCGTGACAGAGGAAGATTTCCTGCCTTCGTGGGGAGTCAAGAAGGTCATGGCAATAAAGCCTTGCTCCTCGTGCTGCTCGAGTTCGTTAATGCCATACCCAAAGCCCTTTGCCTGTGCGTGACCCTGGCCGGTGGCATGACGATGGTCAGAAGCCCACTCGCCGCTGAACCAAAGATTCAGACGGGAATCGCCAACGCGCGCATTAAAGATCTGCGCAAGCCAAACACTTATGTTCTTAAATTTCTTCGAGAACATGTTAAAGACCGATACGTTCTGTCCGGTCTCAGCGAAACGGACCTGAGTGACGGCAAAGCGATAGGCAGGATACTGTGCAATGGCGTCAGCCCGTAAGCTCCTCCACTGCTTACAGGACATTTCAATTCCCGCATGGATTCCTTCGACATACCCCGGATTCAATAATCCCGCCGCCATCAACGCGAGCGTATAATCATTAAGCGCGATCGCCTCACTAGGAGAGAACTCAACTGCCGGTGAGTACTTTCTCGTAAGTTGCTGTTTAAGATACTCGGCGATTGCTTCTTCGCCGTGAGTGCTATTCATCTCATAGACGATATGGATGGTGTTGGTCGCAGACGCCGCAACCAGACTTTCTTGTGCAAGCAGGCGCTCAACGCTTACCGGGTCGGTACTGTCAACGAAATGTACCTGAGGATGCCCCGTGTCTAGAAGCACATGGTTCCAATCGCTGGTCTTTGCCAGCACTTGCAGGAATCCTTCGGCTAATACTGTGCTGTGAGGAGTGATAAAGACGACGTGCTGGTAACCCTTATAAAGGTAATATTGTGCCAATGCCGCGATATCTGTGATCTGGTGATAATCGATCCTGCAGGGAAGGTCAAGTACGCCTGAGTCAAGCGCAACGAGTAAATCCTGGTGAGCAGCACCTAGCCGCTGAGAGAGCGACTGCTGCACGCTGCGCTGCTTCTGCTCAACTGCTTCGCTGCGGCTGTAGGTCTCCTCGGTATCGACGATAAATTCCTTATGCTTCTTGGGCCAGAGGGCATAACGCCATAGAAGTAACAGTGCGATCACGAGCGCCGCGATGCTAAGGCCGATAACAATCCCGAGGGTTATTTCATTATCCTCGGTAGTTACGCTTCCAAATAATCTTTCGTAGAGTGCGGGCACAGGCATCTTTAGCAGTATCGGGAAATAGTTATCGGCAGTATCCGTACTATCCCAGGCAAGTAGCGCCCGACGGATTTCTTCAGTAGTCTTGGAATTGCCGGTAGTCGCCGCATGAGCAACAAGTGCGTCAAGGAGTGACTGCGTGCGGCGGCGGTAGTCTTGGAAGAACTGCCCCCAGAGATTTCGCACGGCCTGATCGGTTTTATCGGCGTTTAGCTGACTGAGATAGGTGCTGAGATGATGATGCCAACTGAGTTTAAGTTTTGTGATCCATGAACTGCCTGAATAGTAGGGCACCTGTTTGTTGCTGGGCGTGGGGCCGTCAATAGCGTGATTTAAGAGAGGTTTGGTGCCGTCGATGACTTCTCCGCCCAACATCATGAACAACAACGCATAGTAGATGCCTTCAAAGGGATAGCGCAAGCGGCCGCGTTTTGAAGAGCCGGTACGCGGATAGGTATAGAGAACGCCGACGCGGTTAGGATTGCGCAGTGCTGATAAGATAAGCCTGCGTTCGTCGTTTAAGAGGGCGCCTGTGTAGGCCGGCTGATAACCATAGGTGTTGATAAGGCCGGCGATAAACTCTTTGTGGCCGTCTTCAAGGAAGCTCTCAGCTAACGATCCGCCTAGCGCAAGATGCATGACGCCTGATGAATCATCTTGCAATGCATCTGGCAGTAATCCTGTCCAATTGAGGCGTTCTTCAGTCGTTGTAAAGCACTCATAGGTAAGCGTGTGACGAAAATGGAGATCGCCTCCAAGGTTAGTTAACGCAAACTGGGCTGCTTCAGGCATGCCTTTAGCATGGGCCGGGTTATACACCGTCAGTAAGGTACTGGGACCGTATTGAAGATCAAAGCCAAATACTACCTGAGTCCGAGGATCAAATGAGCCGTCTTCTAAGGATTGTCCTGGCCGCAGGAAGCCAAAGGTAAAGATACTGCCGAATGCGCCGGCTTCAGCAACCTGGCTTGAGCCGTCAATAGGGTCAAGGAAGAGCACAAGACGGTAACCGCCTTGTTCCTTACCACTTGTGCCATAGATAATCGGCACGTCTTCCTCGGAGATAATCGCATAGACTGACCTGCGCATGACGTATTTAAATACGCTGTTGAAGATTCCGTCCAAGCGGCTTGAGACATCTCCGGAGAGGTTGACCTCAGCGCCGGTCTTGCGTTCACGGGTGTTGCGCATGATCCATCGCAGCGCTTTAATCTTATCTTTATGCTTGGTGAAGATATCCGGCTCTTCTTTCATAAGCGCGGCAATAAGCGTACGCTGCTCTTCATCAGTCTCATCCTTAAGTAACGTGATTGGATGTAAGTAGGTCTGGATAATCTGTCCGGTTAAATGTTGTATCTGCTGGCGTATGAATTCCTGCGGGGCAGGTCCAAGATTGGCGGCGCTGCGTACGTTGACGCTATTGGCAAGGTATTCCTCTAAGCGCTGGCCAAAGTGAATTTCTGGCAATGCTAAAGGCATAGGTGCTATCCGAGGCTGTGCGTTGGTGACATACACTGTCTGAAGTTCTTCTCGAAGCTGCCGCAAGGTACGACTCAACGCCTGATAGGTAGTATCCACATCAAACTGCTCTTGAATCTGCTGCATGATATGCCATGAGGTCATGCGCTCAAACGCTTCCTCTAAAGCATATAATAATTTAGTGGCCTCTCCTGCAGCAACCTCTGCGCGCATAAGCACATCAGGATGGCCTAAGAGCACGTAACTGGCTGCCTGGCGTTTGCGCTGATTTAGGTCTAAGGCAAGATATTCTGCTTTTAAATTATCTATGACGGCCTTCTTACCCAGCGCTGAAAGTATCTTGGGCGCACTATGACGCAGGTGCTTGACAATACCATGCGCCTGGCCTTTTAGTTCATCGGTCTCCGGTAAAAATCCTAATCCTGCTTCCAGCCGTAACAAAAGCGTGATAGCACTAGCTCTGATAATGGCGTTTGTCTGCTGAGGGATGTCTGCTAAAAGTGCGACCAACCGGGAGACCGCGGTTTCCTCAGGCTGCAGCTCGGGAGATTTTATCGCAAGGAAGTCCATCCATAACTGCATTTGCTGGACAAGGCTCTTAACGCCTGCGAAGATATACACCTGTTGGCGACTCTCAAGATGTTCAAGCGTTATGGGTATGTCCTTAATATAGGTAAGGCCCTCTTTCTGCATGACCATGACCGCGCCTCCTGCTGCCTCCATGACATAAGCGATACCAAAGGCTTCCGGCCAACTCACCCAGGCAGTCATCATGCCTTGCTTATTCATCATCAAATACATATCCGAAGTAGGAGCGTCGGCATGGCGCACTTTAAACTTCATGGTCGGTAATACCACTTCCTGTTCAAAATCCTGGAATGCCTTTGGCCGGCTGCTTGATTCGTTTCCGAAGGAAACGTGGTCTCCCACTGCTGCCATGCGCATGTAATTATGCTCATCTGCCTTGCCAACTTCAATGAGGCGGCCGTCATCAAGCAGAGCGTAATCCTGCGCGGCCAGTCCGTCAGAGACGATTGCCCGTACTGCAGAACCCCACTGGATGCGGATACTGACTAGCAAGGTAAGGTTGGTTGACTGTGGTGAATGCTTGTATATTTCCAAGCTTGTGCCATTAGCGGTTCCGGTAATCAGATTAAATCCTGACTCAATAGCGGTTGCGCACACAATTAAATCTCCCGTTGCCTGCGGCAAAATCACTTCACCGTCAATGATAAGTGTCCTTACCTGCGCCTGGCCTTCTACTAAAGCGTTGATGCGTTGGCGTAGGTACGTAGGTACTTTGTTGGGGGGAAGGAATTCTACTTCATCGCGCACTGCAAGTGTGGCTAAACCGGGATTCTTTGCCTGGTTATTATGCAGCAGCTTCTCGACAAAGTTACTAAGTGCCGGTTCGAGAGCAAAAGATGCAGCAATATCCATAGGCTCATCTGTTTTTTCTTCGATTTCAGTATGGTGCATCTTGGGAATCAGTGGAGAGCGTGCACGCAGGGTGTGTATATCAACACCGACCGTACGGTGCGTGCGGTAAAGCCAGGCAGCCAAAAGCATGAGTGCTGCAACGACCAGACCAACAATCACCCCAATGCCTACTGTGAATATCTCTAGCTGCGCGTCAGAGTCACGTGTTGGATTATTCGATGATTGATGTTCCGGTATCACGACCACAAACATTGTTCCCTCTGTATTAACCAGAACCCGGGTAATGCCTCCGGCTGCCTCAACCAGAGTCCGCACATTGATAAGGCCCCGGCCGCGGCTCTTGTCTTTGCTGGAAACCACCTGCCTGGCGTGATTGTAAGCCTCGACGCGCTGTACATCCATCTGGGGCGAAGAAATAACCGAGATACCGACTGATCGGCGCTGGGAAGCTCCCGGAGGAAGATCATAGGTAAGGATTTTAATCTCCTGGAGAAGTTGCGCGCGCAGCTGCTGAAGTTGCAACTGGCGATTGGCTACTGCCGGGCTTTCGTTCTCCCCTGCAGACCATTGAGCCTCTTGCCCTGATAAATCTTCTATCGATTCTAAATATCTTATCTGGGTTCTTATCGCCTGCCTGCGGATTTCGCATTCCTGGCGCGCGTTGCGGACAAGATTGATCAATGCCCGCACCAAGCCCTCTGCCCGCAGCACAATCGGTTCCGTCGCCCTGAACATAAGCTGCGCGCGTATAAAGTCAGCGACATTAAACGATACGCTTTCCTCCGATACTTCCACCACCGCATGCGCGTAGCCGAGTTCAAGGCGAACCACCAGGTTCGCTAATTCATTGATATCCACCGCTTGAGTCCCGCCGGTGGTAATCAACCGTAAAACAGTAAGGGCGTCGATTATTTCCTGCGCGCAGCCTCCTAAAATCTCATGATGCTGAAGCCATGCGATGCCCCCCTCCTCTACCCTAACAAGACGATAACGAAAATTGCTCCAAACTTGATCAAACTCATCGAGCAGGGACATTTCAATCGGTTCGCCCTGATCTTGCCGGTAGCGTATAGTACCGAAAAGTCTATGCAAGTCCGATGCTTGTTGCGCGACCTCCTGGAGCGATACCGGCATGTTGTCAATTAATCCTATGGCGATGAAATTTTCTAAATTGATTATGTTGGTTAGGTGGGTGAGAAAATCATGGCCCATGCCTCTGATGTCGGCGATGCGCTTAAGTTTAGCCGCTTGGGCAGCGGCCTGCCGCAGTTTACGCAACCAGAACAGCACGGCGATGCTGCCGCTAAGCATTGCTACCCCGGCAATAATTAACGCCTCTGTCTGTGAATCAGAAACAGGCTCAACTGAAGGAGCCAATAAGCTGGAGCTAAGATTTTGTGTCTGACTTACAAAGACAACGGCTGCGGCAGCCAGGACTCCACCAGCCACGGTAAGAGGTAACCCATGGACATGCCGCAACCGCATAAATACGGAGGCTGGAGCCACGGAACCAGCCTCTCGGGGAGACGATAACAATTTATAAAGGAACCAGCCAGCTACGATTATTACTAAAGCGATTCCAAGTAAAACGGTAAGATTTACGGCAAGGTGGCTCTGATATGAGATACCTTTCATATCAGCTACCGCATCGCTCCAGACTATCCACTGAATGTCAAGGCCAGCATTGCGGGCGAGCACTTGAAATTCAGAAAGAAGCTCTGCCGCAACTGCCCGGTTGACTACGATACTCATTACATACCGTGCCGGAATGCTTGATGTGCTTTGGCTCTCATCAGCATAATGGACCTCGTCGGGTTCCCAGGTGTCGGCTTCTGCCTCATCACCTAAAGCAATATGAACCCGCTCAAAACGTCCTTGGCTTATACCGACAAGGCCATTTTCATGTGTATAGCGGATTGCCCGAATACCTTTGGCAAGAAGTTTTTCTTTAGATTGGCTGACAAACTCAGGAGAAATGATATATACCCAGCCATATAAATTTTTGTAAAGATCAAGGCATCCCCACTGTGCCGCAAACGCATGCGCCAGGCCGCCCAGCACCGGGTCATCCCGGATTACAGATAAGTTAACTGTGTCGGGATTAAAGCTTGTATGTCCAGGGTGTGCGCTGCCGCCGCGGCTGGGCGGCAAAACTCCTTCACTTAGAAATCGCGCAAAAACAGCAAGGGCTTCCTCCCTCGTAGGCGCCTGCACACCCCGCGCTAATAGACCGGGATGGTTTGGATTTGAGATATCCATGGCGCCAAGGCGGTTGATGGGCGGGCTGCGCCGCAACATCACCAGCCACGGAAGAGGTAGCCGGCCTTTTAGACTTTGCCACAACCGCGAAATAATTATTGCCAACACCAGACCGGACACAATGGCAAAACTTACTGCAAACATTAATCCATAAGTAAAACTGTGTGAGTGCGGCTCGGCCGCGGGCGTCATCCGACTGCTTACCGTATCGATTACCGCCTGCTCCGAAGGCAGGATTGCTTTGCGGCGGTCATCGGCAGTAACATGGAGCGCGCATATCGAAACCCCATGTGTGGCAAATACCTGCGCGATATGGGAGACCTCTTTGGAAATCACTTCCTCGCTCAGTTCCCCTCTTTCCGGCCTTGCGGCGTTGTTTATATAGCAGGCGGAGAAAGAGACGATCACCGCCTTGCCGGAAAGATGACGCGCAAGGCCCTCTACCCCCCGTACCACACGCACGCCTAAATCTGCTGCCAGCACATGCATTTCCAACGGCATACCGATACTATCCCATTGCGGACGGACTACAAATATCTCATCGACATCCATATTCTTACGCCTGAGCGTCCTTATCCATGAGGCCTCTGGCCCCTCGCTTGCCGTGCCTTCTTCAAACTCACAATCTAAATTATAATCGAATACCACCAGCGTCCTTTTTCCTACAGCCGGCGTAACTTTTTCCAGCCATCCTACTATTCCGTCGTGCGTGGGAGTGACACAGAGCGGTATCGCCGGCGAATCCTGCGCGGGCCTTTCTTCCGGCAAGGGGTCATCACCCGATATAGTGACTTTATAACCAACGCTGGTAAAAACAGTAGGTAAGACTTGCGCCTTAGCAAAAACAGGATCGGCTTTTAATTTTTCCAGGTGCTCGGTTACTACCGTGCGTTGACTAGCCGGCGCCCAGATCATCATCACCCCTCCGGGTGCCCCGGTGAAAGCCGCTCCCCAGATCCCCGGAGCTTCTCTTATCGCGGCAATGGCGGCTAAAATATTTTTTTCCACCGTGGGGTCCATAATATCGCGGTAACCCTGGTATTCTGTGGATAAGGCGCCTACTCTTTGGTAATCATTCTCTCGGAAAGCCTGCTCAAACTCATCTTGCATCTTGATGACATCGCGCATCGCCTCAAAGGCGCGCCTGTCTCTGGCAAAATGGTTGCTTAAAACGGTATTTAACCTGCCGGTGGCCTGGCGTTTGAATCCCGGGAAGAAAGGAATAAGATGTCCTGCTGCTTTACTATGGTCAACAGTAGATAAAAATTCAGGGTAGGCGCGCGGAAAACCGCTCCCGCCGGGCTGGTGGTATATCTTAAAGGGATTAGGACCGGCGATGGGCCGACGCCAATCCTGCATGCCGCTGGCTAATCCCAGGCGATGCTCAAGGTAAAGGCTACGGTCACCTAGGTCAGGGTCAATAGGAGTACGTTTACCTTGTATGCGGTCAAGAGCAGTGACTAAAGCAGTAGCTACTGCGCCAGAAGTTCCTAATCCTG
>CAYNSZ010000014.1:1627-2616 GCA_964400075.1 uncultured Planctomycetia bacterium | reverse complement strand
TCCGCTCCCACATTTCTAGAGTGCTCTTGAACCACCCCAGAGGCAACCAGCGCTTCTTTGATCAGGCGATACTCGATATGGGAGTAATCAAAAAACTCCTCTGTGGTAATTTCGACTAAGGGCTTCTCCCATAAAGCTAATTGCCCTGAATCTTTATTGTCATACGAGGCAGCGTGAATACTAAGCTTGGCTTCCGTGAGCCGACGGATTTTTACGATACCTGCTGATTCCTTGTTCTTTCCTTTTAAGAATTCTATTCCAGCTAAAAGGTAGCGCACCACTGCCCTGGCGCTGCGGGGGACTCTGCCTAAATTATCCCAGGCGCACCGCGAATAAGAAATACCCACGGGAAAGGTGACTTCTACCTCATCTCTTTCCATTGCCGTTGCCGCCGGCCTGCCATATTTCTGCTCATAAAAATAGATGACTTTAAGATTGACCAGGCGCGGCACGATTTTTTCATAGGTTTTTGTGAGGCCTTCCAAAGACTTTACTCCTGGCTCACTCTTAAATTTACGCACTTGAGCAATTAAACTACAAAGTGTATCATCCTGCCTGCCAAATCTTGTCAATGCGCTTTGGAGAAAATCTCCTTTATCTTCTATGGTAAATGCCAATCCTTCAATTGTATCTATCTCATCAAGCGCGGCAGAGATAAAGCGCATTGCCCGCGAAGATTTATCAAATACCCAGTCGTCAGTAACTGCCAGATGATTCGTGTAAGACTCAATAGCATAAACAAAATCAAGGAGAACCTGAGATTTCAGCAGGTCTGCATGTTCTGCTTCAATATCCGGGATTAAGTCAAAAAGGCTTTCAACCGGCACATTCAGGTCACGGTCAATAATGCTTTGCGCAATGTGGGGCATAACATCTCTGGCCGCCTGCCAAAACGATGAACGCACAGACCACCACCAGCAAACGTCCCGCGCGCGAGGCCAAGACCGGGCCGGCGACGGCATTCATCACCGCCCGCATCATCGATCCGG
>CAYNSZ010000014.1:0-1617 GCA_964400075.1 uncultured Planctomycetia bacterium | reverse complement strand
AGTGAGTGACAAACTGATGAGAAAAAGTCGCGTCAGTGATCAGTTCGGTGATAAAAACATGGATAGCCGCTGGGGTGCAATCAACCAGACGGGGAGTAAAATTATCAATTCTTTGCGCCGCCTCACTGAGGGCAAGGATCCTTTCCAGATGTTCCGCGTTTTCTCCTAAGGAGATTCCGTAAGCAAGCGCATCTTCTGTAACAACAGATAAACTCCTGGCAAGCTGACGATTCTGGTTGACAAGATGGAAGACAAAACTGTGGTCAGAATGAATGCTGGGTTGTAGCGGCATGCGTAAAGAGAGCAGGTGCCGGGCTTCTTCTAAGGCAGTGATAAAGACAATGTTCTGCCAATCGGCATCTGTCGGCGGCGCGCGGGTGGCTGCTGCCCAGCGAAAACTCATGGTATCTCTATTTTGCGTAAGACCTAACTCTGCTTGCGCAGGATTAAGCTCTAAAGTAAAGTAAGTATCAGCCAGATAAGCGGTGAAATCATCAGGGAATCTTTCTCTAAGGGCGTTTAAACCCCTTTCTAAATTATCAATAATTGCCTGGGCCCTGGCCTGAGCTTGGTCAAGTGGCATCGTGACGGATAGTCTCTGGGCAATTGCCGCAATCAATTGTTCCCTATTGGTAATGCTACCCTGGCTATCTAAGACTACCCTTCCTTGCCATTTACCTAAACCCTGATCATCGGCTCGTGGTTCTACATTGAGGAAGGAGGGGCGGGGTTCATTTAGGCCAAGGTCTGAGAATTCTGCTTTAACTCCAGCTTCTTCTAAATAACCACTCTCCCTTACTGCCTCCAGGGCCTGGACAACTGCAGCAGGAGTGCTGATGATAAACGGCGGTAGTCTCCCTCTATGCCTCAGCACTGCCTCGCTCACCGGGAAAACCGGCTGGCCATTGACATACACTGCCTCCATGCCGACTGCGCGGGCAAAGGCAGCAGTTAAGAGAAAATCGTCTGGCCTATATTTTGCAGCAGTGAATCTTGGGCCTTTATATTTTGCCAAAGCCGGCGCCAGGCAGCTTTGTATCGTAGACCCCTTAGGATCAGTAATCACGCTTGCAAATCCAAAGCTTTCTCGTAGCGTTGGCACAAAAGGCAGCGTGCCTAGCGAAGGAATCAAAGTTAAAAGCGCACTCCAGGCAGCATAATTTCTATCCTCTAAGTCAACCTCTTGCCTTTCGCCGTTAATATAATACCCGTCACTGGTGGCATAATATAAAGCGCCACCCTTACCGGCAATTTTTTCCTCCTGCGGAGTGTAATACATCGACAAAAGCGGTAATCCGGTTTGGGTATCGACGCAGACCACAGCCACACCTTAATCTCTGTTAAGCTGCAGATATCCGACAGTATTATCCAGAGCATCCAATACCCAGCAATAGCGGCTGTTGTTTTTCCAATCCGGAATTTTTGCTTCTTCGCCGACGATATTGTCCTGCGGCCTCAATCTGGAAATAATGCGAATGGCCAGCTCTTGAGCTGCATCGTCCTGCGGGGCATGCACGCCGTGCCGGGCAAAGATCTGCTCTTGTGGCCTCTGGGTCATTAATAAATCGCTTACTTCGCGCACCACCTCCGCGCCGATACGCCAAGCCGCAGCTTCGG
>CAYNSZ010000013.1:0-14418 GCA_964400075.1 uncultured Planctomycetia bacterium | reverse complement strand
CCTATAGTCTGCAGCATCATATGAAGCAAAAAAGTTAACTAGTTTTCTTTCTATGGTTTCTCCAACGCAGCGCACCCCCCCCTTATCAAAAAAATGGTGGTTATTAGCCCCATATGCCTTAAAGGCCTTATCCATATCCGGCACAATAATTCGAAACACACCTCCTGTTTTTAGAAGTCTATAACATTCTTTTAGAACAAAAAGGCAGGCATCATCGCAAAGATGCTCCAGGCAATGAGAACTAAATATAAACTTAGCGCAACCATCTTGGAATGGAAGTGGTACTTTGAGATTCAAATCAATTTTGTAGTCTGCAAAAATCTCACTCGCATCGCGGTCAATATTCTCCCATTTCGGATAGTACCATTTACCTCCTCCAATGTTGAGGCACCGCCCTTCTGCATTTGGAGGAAATGCTTTCTTCATTAAACATATCTTATATCCTAAAAGATTAAACTTAACTTGTTTTAAAACTATTTTGCCGTATCTCAGAATCTGCAGTATTGGTTCGGATTTCTTATTTCCTAAAATAATTATGAACCATCTCTTAATCACTTGGCTGTTTATCATCCGATTATTTCTTCTGAAATCCCAACAATCAAAAAGCGACAACACTACCCAGTACAATGAAGGGGATACTTTCTATGATATCGTTGGTCTGTAAGGATATCGCCAGTGAGTACTCTCTAAAATTAAATCGCAAATTTCTCTCACTGCACCATTACCGCCTCTATGCCGGGTTACATAGCGGGCTGCCTGTATCGCCGCCGCTGCGGCGTCGGCGACCGCGCAGCCGATTCCCGCGGCGCGTAGACATTCAATATCATTCACATCATTACCCACAAAACACACCTGGGAGAAAGAAAGGCGACGCTTTTTTATCTCGGCCTTTAATACCTCGAGTTTATTCACTACGCTCTGAATCGCGCGTATCCTTAACTTTTTGCATCGGGCTCCTACCACCGCGTTGTCCTCCCGCGAAATCACCAGTACGTCTATACCCTTTTGCAGCAGCATCTCAATCCCCAGTCCATCGCTGCGGCTGGAGCTGACCATCTCACTGCCGGATGCGTCCGTATATACCCTATTGTCGGTTAAAACACCGTCGAAATCCAGAACGAGAAGTTTTATATTCAGAAAATCTCTTTTCTTGGTCCTCGCTTTTACCATTCCAGCATCTCCTCGCTGAGCGTTGTATCGGGCTGAATGTCGATTTTTACTTTTTTCCCAATGACTTCTTCTAAACGATACGGTGCTATGCCGGTGCCGGGAGACTTTTCCGTTAACATCTCATCGCTTAAGACCATTCCCTTCTCGATCTTTGTCCGCGCCACCAGGCTTTTGGCAAGCTTTTGGCGTATGGGCTTTTCGCTCTCAAGGCAGCGCTTTTCACCAGAACCCAACGCTTTCTCATAGCTGCGTATGTCACGAACCAGTTTATACAGCCCTTGCGGCTCCAGCGAAGCGGCATGATCCGGCCCCCGCATGGTCCTGTCTATGGTAAAGTGACGCTCTACCATGACTGCTCCCATGACCACCGCGCACAAGGTCACGGCGATTCCTTGTTCGTGGCCCGAGTAACCGACCAAAGGGCCGAACTTATTTTTATAGGTGGTGATGACCCTCAGATTGACCTCCTCGATTTTGCACGGGTAGGTGCCCGTACACTGCATAATCGCATACGGCACGCCATGTCTGCCAATCGCGGTTATTGCCCGCTCAAGCTCGTGCATTTGGGCCATGCCGGTAGAAAGAATTATGGGTTTGCCTTTTTGGGCGGTATAGTCTAACAGCGGGGTGTTGGTAAGGTCGGCTGAGGCCATCTTGAAGGCGGCCACACCCAGCTCCTTTAAAAAATCTATGCTTTTTCTATCCCAGCCCGAAGCCAAAAAACAGATTTTGCGCTCGTCGCAATACCGTTTGAGCTCAAAAAAATCAAATTCCTTCAATTCTAAAGCCCGCCGGTGCTCGCCATAGGTTTCGCCAAAGCTATGCGGCCCGCCGTACGGGCGGCTCTGGGCTTCTTTGGTAATCATGCTGTCAATATCCCGTTTCTGAAATTTAACAGCATCCGCGCCCGCGGCCACCGCTATATCCACTAATTTTTTTGCCAGAGCCAATTCCCCGTTATGATTCACCCCCGCTTCGGCAATAATATAACAGGGATAACCCTCGCCGATTATCTTTTCATTAATGGTGAATACCTTTTCCACGGCCCCTCCTTTTTAGCAAAGTTTCCGCAACCAAAAGATCGAGCGGAGAATCAATCTCCAGCGAATGCTCATCGCTCATACGATAATAACCGATTTTACCGCCGAGGCGGTTTTTATGTTTCATAAAAGTACGGTAGTGCGTAAAATAAAGGGCTCCGTTTTCTTTCAACTGCTGCATCTCCTGCCGGCGCGGCCGGCGGCGATAGTTATAATTAACCGGGTTCACCCTGCCCCTGTATTTTTTCCAGATAAAATAGGTATTGTGGGTTACCGAAAGCAGTGAATCATACTTGTTGCGGGTAAATGTCTGGTAGGCTTGGCGTATATCACGGGCATCCCTCAAGGGGGAAGTGGGCTGCAATAGACACACTACCTGCGGTACGTACCCCTCTCTATTCTTAAGGTAGTCAAGAGCATGAATAAGCACAGGCTCTGTTGGTGTGGTATCACGCGCCAAGCGCGCCGGCCGCCGTATCATTGCAGTGTCATAGGGACGGCAAATCAGCTCTATCTTTTTGTCGTCGGTAGATACCGCTATTACATCGAAAATCCCGCTCTTTTTTGCGGCTTCAATGGTATAAGTAATAAGGGGTTTTCCAGCCAGCGGGATGCTGTTTTTTGAAACGATTCCTTTTGAACCACCGCGTGCCGGTATTATCGCTACTGTCCTCACGCTGCTCCTCCTTTCCTTTGCTTATACATTTTTCGCACGGCCGCCACTACCAGACCGCTATAGATACGCGCGCTCCAGAAATACGCCCTTTGGCACAAGGTAGGCTCAAATTGATAAAGCCAGTAGCCCCTGTTTTCTATCCCGTTGCCTTTAAATCTGAGGGACGCCTTCGTAGACCGCATGTTTAGCAGTACGCGCCGGCGGTCACCGTACCACTTCTTAATCAAGGTACGTTAGTAGGCGCGAGCGCCTTCAATAAAAATGTTTCCACCGTTTGCGAGAAGGCCGCTGAAGTCAATCACGTCCATGTCCCCGGGCAACTCGCCCCCGGCGTCAACAACAATGAGATCAAAGAGCAGACCGTGGACACGCACATCTTTGATATCTTGAAGACAGGTGTATGCCCCTGCGTATTCTCTGAGATTTTCCTTTAATGCCGCTATGCAATAAGGCTCGTTTTCTAGAGTGTAGAAAGAAAACTCCTCCTGTTTATAGTGCCTGAGCGTGGCCGTGAGAATGGCATAGGTCAAGGTACCGAGGCCAGAGCCAAGCTCGAGAATCTTTTGCGGCTGCCTGGCTGCGACGATACGCATTAATCCGGTAACAGCGAAAAGGGAAGCTATCGTACTACTGCCTGGCAGCCCTTTGAAATGCTGCCAAATCTCACGCGCGCAACGCAAACGGCCCTGTTTCATCCGGCACCACCTTCTCGTGTGGTTTTAGGGCGCAGAAAAGAGCCGAGAACACCTAAAACCTTTACCCAGGTTCGCACATACTCCTTCTTTAAAAAAAATCGAGGATAATAAAGCCCCGCGGTGAAGAGAGCGGCAATCCGCTTCCCGAATCCCTGGCCGTATTTGGCATAAGTCAAGTAGCCGTTTGCCCTGAAATACCGCGCTGCCGCATGCCGCGCCCGGTCTTGCTTCCGGTTTCCATTCAAAAACAGAAGATAGACCGCGGCGGCCTCCCGGCTCATGGGTAGTATATTAGAAACAGCACAACTCTTGCTCGCCTGGTGCCTCCGGAACAGAGCCAGGCACTCAGGCACCAACAATACCTTCTTGCGGCAAACGACCCGGTAAAGCAATTCCCGGTCCATATTGCTATCCAGATCTTCCCGCAGGCGCCAGCCAACTGCCTCCAGGCCTTTTCTCGTATAAAAAGTCGCCACTTGATGGAGCCGCCATGCAAGGGGCGGCATAACCGTCAAATCGAGCGGGCTCGGCCAGGGAAGCCGCGGCAGATACACTTGAGAATCAATGTGAGACTCTTCATCGATAAACCGGAACCCACCGACAATCACGCCGTAATCCTGCTGGCGCCACAAGGAACTGCCGACCCTGCTCAAGGTACCTGGCAGGTACACATCATCCGAAGAAATCCAGGTTATTATATCTCCGGTGCATACGGCAAACCCCCTGTTTATGGCCTGGCTCATGCCATACCTCGCATCGCACCTGATAATTTTTCCCCACTGCGCGTATCGCTCAATAATCGCCATACTTTCATCGGAGCTGGAATCGACGATAATATACTCGAGATCAGGATACCCTTGCAGCAGCACCGCCCGGATAGTTTCTTCAAGAAACCGACTCTGGTTATATGAAGGGGTGACAATGCTCATCCGAGGCCACGCCTGAGCATCCGGCAGTCGTTCGGACAGCTGAGCTGTTTCTTCGTCCCAGGGCCAGCCGGTTTTTCCTCTCGGGGTTTTAGGCAATTCTTTTAAGCTCGGGCAACGCATATGCTTGTTGAAACTCATCGCATCGAGCAAATCCTCTTACCAGCGTCAGGTGAGTGGCGGCACTCAACCAAACTCCTTGCGCACTTTATCCACGAACCTGAGGATAGCGAAATCTTCATCCTCCTTGAAATCGTGATCATAGAAGATATCAATGTTTCTCTTGCCCGGACAATCGGATTTTCCTCTGGCGATTTTTTCCTTAAACTCTTCAAAAGACTTGGTAAAGTAGTGGTTTAATTGAACTACCTCTCGGGAGGCAGGGGCGGAAAGCGCTCCCTTTATTTCTTTGAACTTTTCATTCACGCAGCGATAAAACAGCTTATAGTAAAAACAATGGGGCAGGCTGACCCGGCGAACCCTGTTAAGCCTGACAATGCTCTTGATGTGAGTGTTGATATGCGTGGTGTAACTGCATTTCGTAAAAGTGGTTAGCACCGGCTCATGCCGGTGGCGATCGGTTAGGCCGCTTGAGCCGAACATGAGCCAGTTGACACCCAGGCCGCCAACCCGAAACTTTTCATAGCCAGCCAGCAGTTCATTCACGTTATCAGTCTTCTTTGGCACCAGGAACTCATCCGCATCGAAAAACGCCATCCAGACAAACTCTTTCTGAAATCGTTCTATAGCGTCGTTATAACACTCCAGGTGCGAGAAGGAAGCCGACACAGCGATAACCGTGACGAAATTCGACGCAATAAAATCGGCAAGGGTATCCTTAACCGGGATTGCGCTCCCATTATCGTATATGATGATGCGAGAGAGGCCCAAAATTTTATAATGCGCTACCCACTCCCGAATATACGGGGTCTCGTCTTTGACTATGGCTGTCAGCCCTATATAGTCCATTAGCTCTGGTTCCCTATCAGATACGGACTCCAAAACTCCCGGTCATGGCGGTACCAGCCATGACAGCCGAAGGGCAGACGACAGCTATTGCTCTCAAAACAATACCGCGGGCCGAGGTCAAATGAGAATTGCAGCGCTTCCTCCACCGGAGCAATTTTAAAATCCGGGTAAAACAGCCTCGCCCGGTCTGACCAGAAGTGATCTTCGTTGAGTGTGTAGCGCGCCGCGTAAGAAACCGCTCCTGGGCGCACCTCACGCAGGACCCGAAGCCGTTTCAGCCACCTCCCAGGACCACGGTAGCGTATGCTGGCGGTGTCCCGGTCCAAATCCGGCAGGGACGCGTAAAAAACATCTCGCCAGTATGGGCAAGGTTCGTTCGTGTAGCGCGGCGAATCGATTACCTTCAGGAAGCTGGAGACCCTGCGCAGGGAAAGGCCGCCGTTTCCCACCCGCGCAAAGCCCTTTTCCGGCTCAGCCATCGACCGCAACCAGGGAGCCCCGATATAATCGTACCCGCGTGCGCACCATTCGTATAATTGAGACGAAAACACCAGGCAATCAAGCTGATAAAGAAGTATATAGGTGTGGCTCTGAAATCGCTCATAAAACTGGCGCGAGAGCATAAGCCTGCTGTACGATGGGATATCCGTAAAAAATGCGTCATCGAAACGTTCGATAAAAAAACCGGGGTGGTTTACCGAAAGACTGCGGGGAACGACGAGGTACTTCCGGTAGCTTCCAAGGTATTGACAGAGGTGCCGGAAGGAGATTTTCTCATCCCCCGTAAGCTCTGCTCTATACAGAGGAATTACGACCGCAACCTCCTCTAGCCGCATACCGCCTCCTGGCCGCCGGTTCTAGCGGTAAGGAAAACCTCACGCAGAGCCCGGATGAGGTGCCGGTTAAGCCGCCTGTCTAGCCGGCGGGCCAGCCTGTACATTCTGATAAAGCGCCAAAAAAACCTAAGCGTAGGACGCACGCGCAGGCATTTAATCCACAGTCGGCTCAGCCGCAGGCAGGCGTCTTCTTGAATATCAGGCGGGACAGAAATTCCTTCGGAGATATGCAACAGTACCCGGGCAAATTCCTCGACATTCGTCCCATTTGAGAAGCGGCTGCGAACACACCGGCTATGGACGCGAAAATAATTGAGTGTTCTTGCCACGTAGGCAATATCACAGGCAAACAGCATGCTCGCCCACAACATCCAATCGCCGTTCAGTTTCATCGTCCGGCACACCCCGCCCGATCTTTCGTATGCTGACTTGCGAAACACTACCGCGCTGGCATTCGGAATCGTATTCTTACGAATCAAATATCGGGCACACTCATCGATTCCGTCGTTGATGTAATCACTCTCCCAGCGTTCGCTATCTAGGTCGTCAGTCTCCTGGCGGCATGAGGAGATGATTTCGCCGCCTTCGTTTACGCGCCATGATTGGCAGTAGGCAAGCCCGACCGCCGGATGCGCTTCGAGTACCGCAACCAGCGACGAAAGAAACTCACGGTCTGCGTAATCGTCGGCTTCGGCAATCCATATATACTCGCCCTGGGCCAACTCGATACCCCGGTGCCACTGCCCAAATGCGCTGGCGCTGTTGTGTTCATTGTAATAAACGCGGAAGCGTCCGTGAGAAAGGTAGCGGGAAATAATCTCTCTGCTGTTATCAGTGGAAGCGTCATCGAGACAGAGCACTTCAAAATCCTGATAGGTCTGATTCAATATGCTCTGAAGACGCTGATCAAGGAACTGTGCGTAATTATAATTCGGTACGATAACTGAGACCGTGGGCATATTTTTTTCAGGTGTGCGCGCTCCCGCCTTTTTTCAAAGGAAAACAGAGCAGGTTATCGGCGATGTGTCGATACTGATAATTGTGGCGCCGCAAAATGCCTTTCAGGTAATCAAGATCCTTGCCGTCTTTATACTCATGCCGGTGCACTTCAAAAACTATAATTGGCTGGTGAGTGTTCAGGTAGTTTTCAGAGAGATCCTCAAATACACCGACCTCAAAACCTTCGATATCCATAAAAATATATTCGGGCACATACCCAATTTCGCGCAAAAACAACGAGAGCCGCATTGCCGGAACAAAGAGTTCACCGCCCTCGGCTGCCTCTGTGACGCGCCCTTTCTGACTCAGACCAGAAAATCCCAGGTGAGGGGGGAGCGGCAACCGAGAGAATTCCGAACTTATGAATAGGTTGTGGAGTTTAACATTTGAAACAGCGTTCATCTGTAAGTTATGTTGCACTATCTGGTAGTGCCGGGGAATGCTTTCAATCGACACCACGCTTCCCCGGGGACCAACGCAGTGAGACATGATCATCGTGAAATAACCGTAGCAGGCCCCGATCTCAAGCACCCGGTCTCCGGGTCGAAGCAGCGATTGAATAATGGCGACTGTCTCCGGTTCGCGCCTGCCCTCTATCCGTTCCACCATTGGTCCGGTGAGAGCGCTGTCGAGAAAGCTTAATTTGAACGAGATGTCTCCAATGGTTACCTGAAACACATGATTCGGCTGTAACCTGGAATACTTGCGACGAAGACCGCGGTTGTACAGACGCTGTAAGTGGCCCTTGTAAAGACGACAGAAGAAAGCCTCGATGACTTTCATTTTCCTTCCTCCAGTCCTCGGTCTTTGAGCGTGAAACCTTCCCAGAAAGCCTCGGCCAGGCGCCGTTCATAGTACTGATACGACCGCAACCGCAAGCTCTCCAGAACCGGCAACCAGCGCTGATGTTGCAGCGCCTCATGGAAAACGGTCCACAACCGGAGCCGCTTGCGTTGGAGGCGCATCCTGCTCCAGGCTTTCGAAATGAGCGGGTGCAGCTGCGGGTGTTTGCGGCAGAGAATAGCCGCGCTCTCGCCGGCCTTACGCATCCGTTCGGTGTATCGCTGCGGGTTCACTCCTGAATGATAATGAAAGGCGCTGGCGTTTTTGTTATAGTGAATCCGCAGACCCTTGCCTGTCAGCCGGTAACCGAGTTCTATGTCTTCATAGGCCGCATAGGGGAACTGTTCATCGAACAGGCCTCCGGCGAGAAGAAATTCTCTTTTCAGAGAGATATTGCTCGAATAGAAAAACCAGAAGTCGGGAGTTTCGCCACTGATAAAGGGGTAACCGAATTGAGTACCCGACTCCTCGAGCCACCGCATAAAAAGCGTCACCGGCAGCTCCGGAGACCAGGTGACAAACCCCAATACCGCTTCATTGCTCCCCGGATAGCGGTCATGCCACTCGAGGTGCTCCTGAAGCAGCCGCGGGCACGCCAGAATATCATCGCCGGTAATCAAAATAATTTCTCCCCGGCTGTTACGGATACCGAGATTCCTGGCTGCGGCTGGCCCTCTTGGAGTTTGCTCGAGGTACCGTAAGGAAAACGGTGTCTCTTTTTTGAGCGTTGCCAGCATCTGGATAGTGCCGTCCCGGGAGCCGTCATCAACAACGATAACCTCATACTGCCGCTGGTCATACGACTGCTTCTCCAGAGCCCTGATGCACCGGGTTAAGCTATCTTTTCTGTTGCGCGTGGGAATTATCACGCTCAGGCGCATAGCGGCTTTTCCTTGTCGGGATTACTTTTTTGCATCAGCCGCTCAAAGGCACGCAGGACATCCGCGCTTTCGATCAGGCTCATACAGGCATGGTCCCGAGAGCAGGCTCTCATAGACCAGCAAGGCGCACACGGCAGGTCGGTATAAAGATTTTCATTGTCTTCGTACCCGCTTTGCTGCGGCGATTCAAACCCGCCGTAGACGATCACCGACGGCGTGCGTACGGCTTTCGCCGCATGCATCAGAAACCCGACTTGCCCGATAAAGCCGCGGCAGTAAAAAAGTACCGCGGCCGCTTGACGAGGGGTGGTCTTTCCGCGAAGGTCAAGATCGACCGTAAGTGCCTGGTCTGATGCGCACCCCAGTTGCACGACCCGAAATCGCTTTTGTATGTACAGCGCCACCTCGGCAAACCGCTCAGGATGCCATTCTTTATTTGAGGTCCACTGCGTCCGCCCCGTCGATTGAATAGCAACCCACTCCTGATTCTTAAAAAGACCTTTCCAGGATTTAATTTCTTGTTTCCTCAGAAAAAGCACGGGAGCCGTTGGCGTAACTGCCAGATTAACTTTTTTCGCTAAAACCGAAAGAATATGCCCTTGCGGGGCCGTGAGCAGGTACTGATAGGGTGGCGGCTGGGCGGCTTGATATGCCATGTACACGGCCTCGGTTACAAGGCCGGTTCTCTGCAGAAGATGAGCCAAGCGAAATCCCCAGCGTTTTGAGAGACACGGAATTACCCGGACACCGGGCGTATGCAGAAATACCGTGGGGTGATTGCTGATAGCCCAAACGTACTTTTTTTCCTGAAGCCAGAGCTGATACGCAATGGTGTTGATTAAAAGGGCGTCGCCGATTCCGTCATAGCGGTGAAGTAACATGGTTCTCTTTTTGCTCATATTGAAAAAGTGATTGACGAAATGGCAAGATCTCAACCGTTCTTCTTATTTTTTTGAAAGAAATTCCAAGCGCGCCGCGGCCAGGCCCAGACCGGATTGGTATGGAAAGACCGTCGTATATATACTTCCCATCGCAGCCAAAAGGGTAGTTGTTTGAGATACAGCTTCATAACCTCTTCATCATCTTTTTCCCATGTGGCATTCTGGAGATGTTCATACGTTTTGCTTCCTTCGATGATTCGAAAGTTTCCCCATATTTCATCAACATACCGAACCGTGGCCAGGGGTATGGCTCTGAGCAGAAAATCCAAATCGTGATTATAGTAACAGCCTGGGTTATACGAGCCAGCCTTTTTATAAAGACTCTGATGATAAAAGTAGGCCGACGGGTTTGATGGGTAAGGATTAATTTTATACCCGAGCAGCAAATCAGGCATGCGCAGTTTTCTAGGCCTGTTGACTCCGAGCAGCTGCCCCTGATTACCCCATAACCGGCAGTTTGCCACCACCAGACCAGGCTCGGGCAGGCCTTTAAATATTTCGATTACACGCTTCAGCGCTCCGGGTTCATAGAAATCGTCACATCCCAGAATACCAATTATGGCGCCGCGGGCCAGCATTATTCCTTTATTGATCGCCTCCACCTGCCCGATGTCCTTTTCAGAAAACCATCGCAGGTGCCCATAGGTTTTGGTAGACTCTCGTAGGATTTCAACCGTTCCATCCTCTGAGCCTCCGTCGATAACCACGTGCTCGAGCATATCACACCGCTGATCCACTACGTTTTGGAGACATTGGCGCATAAAGTTGGCGCCGTTAAGTACCGGCGTGATAATCGACAATGCCGGAGATGCGGATGCGCGGGTTTGCATCATACCGGCAACCCCTGCGGGAGACGACGGCTCGGCCTCCGCGTTCGGGACGCCTGCGCCGGGCAGCCATCGCTTGACCCCAATAAGAATATCCTGATAGAACTGGATATCCTTTATGATGTCCACGCGCTTGCGTTCGTATAGATCGTAGATATCTTTTTTTCGATAAGCAATAAGGACTCCCGGATTTTCTTTGTCGGTTGACCGATAGACACGCCCGCTTTCGTGAAAAATATATGGAAACTCGAACTCGCCCACGGCAATGCTTCCGGCCTCCATGCCTTCATCAGTGAAAAGATGATAGCTGATTATGCAATGCCCGTTTTTTTTCAGCACCCGCACGGATTCGGAAAAATAATTTTCTAAATCTTTGGGAAGCAAATGGGTAAATACCGATTTCAGCACCACAACGTCAAAGCTTTCATCCGGATAGGGAAAGCGGTACTCAGAGGCTTTCACCCGCCCTTGGGGATTGTACACGTCATGGTATATGGGTACCAGTTGAAAATGAAAATTTGGATGCATGGCCGCGATGTGTTCCCTGCACCATCCGATTAACTGGGCATCGATATCAAAGCCTTCATAACGGCCTTGAACCGTGAGATATCGTGCGAGCGGAACGGCGAGCTGGCCGCAGCCGCAGCCGACATCCAAAATATGCTGATCCGGCGTAAGCTTACCTGCTTTGACTACCAGCCGCAAAAAATTTTCCCCCATCTTCTTATATTTCCAAGCGCTCCGGTAGGGTCCTACTTTATATCGTAATTGAAGGGGTGGGATCAATCGATCGACACGGCCTAAGATCACATTTACAACGTCTTGTTGAAACCGGTTAATGCACTGTAGCGTTACCCGCAGCGGCGGCGGCAATACCCGTTTGAAGAATCTGCGGATTTCCATCAATTGTTTTGTGTTTGTCAAAACGGCGTGCTCCTGCTTGGCATACTGAAACGTTTTGATTTTGGGATGCTCCGAGAATCGAGGGATCGTGCCGAGTGGTTTCACTATTGCCGCCACAACAGCCCACACCCTCTCGCCAAGGCCCCGCAAGGCTTTACCGTAACAGCCCTTTTTCATGAAATTGAGGGCGTTGCCAATTTCCACTGTTTTCACGATCGTCGTTGCGTAATAGCGCTGCTCCATTCGGGCCAGCAGCACTCTGCTGCGTCGCCCTAAATACGAGCGGTCCCCGCGCGCCGCGTAATCCCAGAGGTGTCTGTTAACGGTTAACTGACACACCGCCGTTTTCCAATTATGTTTCTGTGCTCGCAGGCTAAATTCAGCATCCTCACCGTATAAAAAAAAGTCCTCGCGCAATAAACCGATGTCTCTGATAAGTTCGCTTCTCACGAAGAGAGAGCTCCCCGGTACATAGTCGGTCTCTTTGACGCCGCTCGGCTCTGGTGCCGGCCACTGTTCGAGGCGGATTTCGTCCGCTTCATAGCCCCGCTCCGGGAAAATGAACCCGCCTTCGCTACACACGCTCCGAGAACCGGCCTCTAATATTATCCGGGGACCGCATATGCCGATCAAGCTGTCCTCTCTCATCGCCCGCATAAAAACACGGAGCGTCTTCTCTTCGGCAATGATATCCGGATTCACAATCCAAACAAATTCCGCCCCATTTTGCAGTGCGTACTGGATACCGTAATTATTGCCGCCGGCGTACCCAAGATTCCGTTCAGTTTGTAAAAGAGGGTGGTGCGGAACGTGCTGGCGCAGCATCCCAACGGATTCGTTTTCGGAATGATTGTCAATTATCACTATCGTAGCACAAGGATAGTCAATGCGCTCCAGTGCTGAAACGCATTGAACGGTTTTTTCCCATTCGTTCCAATTCAATACGAGGATAAACACCGGCGGCAGCTTTTCTTTTTCCATGAAGGGGTACGCGGGCACCTTAAAGACAAACGATCGTGCCCTTTTCAAAGCATCGCTTCAATCAGCCGGACTATGTCAGGGGCCCGCGCCGCAACCGTATACGTTGTATTGACCTTCTGTTTTGCCTGCTCACCAAGCCGGTGGCGCAGCGCTGGATTTCGTAACAGGGTAACGACCTTTGCGGCCATTGCCGGAACATCAAGATAGGGAACCACGAATCCGGCATCATCTTCTACAAACTCTTGGATCCCGCCGGTAGCATCAAAGCAAACAACCGGCTTTCCTAACGCCGCGGCCTCCAAACAAACCAAGGAAAAGGAGTCTTCCCGGGAAACAACCACAAGAACGTCGCAACACGCCATATAGCGCAACGGCTCCGGTGTTGTCTCTATAAAATGAACGTACTGCTCAATCCCCATTTTTTTTACATCATGCTGTATCTCCGTAAAAAAATCTTTTTTCTTGTCGGCTCCGATCCACAGAAAATGGACCGGTTCAGCCGCTTCCTGGAGAACGTGGCGCGTCAGCTGTATAAAAATGTCGCCACCTTTGCGCCAGCCAAGCGTGCCTGCGGAACAAACTACAGGAGCATCGGCAGCGATGCCGAGCTGCTGCCGGAGGTTCTCCTGGGGGCTTGCCCTTGCCTCATCGAGTTCCTCGATCGAGAGGAAGCCCGGCACGACGCTGATCTTACTCTCCGGTATCTGGTGCTGTTCAACCAAGTTTCGCTTCACCGCTTCTGAAACAGCGATGTAGTGACGCGTGTAGCGGCGCACTTTGGCGATATTCTCACTCCCCCCCCACGCTTGTATGGCATTCTCGAGTTCGTGGACGTGCGTGATCACCGGGCAGTTAAGAACGGAAAGAGCTTCTAAAATATCGCCGTTGACAATCGTATTGGAATAAATGAGGCCGATGTCACTAAGGGAATGGCGCTCGATGCCTGCCTGGCGCAAGCGTTTACTGACTCCGTCGCTGAACAACTCCCTCAGCCTGGTTGCTATGCCTGGCCGGCCCATGTTTTTATGCAGGACTGACACGGGGGCGATGGCGGCGAAGGCGTTCTCAAGCTCACCTCCCTGACAAAGCAGTATTTCGAAAGAAATGTCGCTCTGTGCCTTGAGCCAGCGCAAAAGCCGCAGCAAAAGCAGGGGCGCGCCGGTGCGACTGGCATCGTGTGAAATAAACAGGACCTTCTTAGGCGTGTAACTCATCTCTTGGCCGCGGCCTCCGCGCAGCCGCGCGCTGGCGTAGCTAGCCCGGGTCAGGCAATGGCTTCTGTATCAGCGACTTGCCCGGGCCTTATGCAGCAGAAACCTCCCACACTCTCCAGCGATGATTGATAAAAATTTCACACGCTGAACTGTCGGCTCAAGGCGTATGGCAAGTAGCGCCTGTTTCAGACTGCTCTTCAACTGTTTACGGGCGAAAAAACTCCGTGCGTATGCATCTGCCCCTTGCGCCAGGTAATGGTACCTTCGCCACCAGAGGGCCTTACGCGTAGATACCGGCAACCGCTTGAGGAACAGATTCACCACCCGTACGCCCTCACGAATACCGGCGGAAGTCATCATGCTGACCGTGGTGGCGCTGTCGCGATGGACCCGAAAACAAGAAAAAGCGGTCTGGGTCGTGATCACGCTCCCGTGTAAGCCGAGACGCCAGTAGAGTTCCCAGTCGAAACAATACTGCAGACGCGGGCAAAATCCGCCTACCTGCTCCACTGCCGCC
>CAYNSZ010000012.1:13567-14508 GCA_964400075.1 uncultured Planctomycetia bacterium | reverse complement strand
GAATTGATATCTGCCGAGTCCGGGTAAAGTCTCGTAAGAGAATTTACCCGGTATCTAGCGAGGCAGATATATATCCAGGATACTTTCAATGAAACTCTAGTCGAATTCCCGCCGCACTATTTTGTCCCTGGCGGATTAACTCTCCGCCTGCGGCGTCAAGTTAAGATATCCGCCGATAGCCGAAAGTTCTCACAGAGAACTTTCGCATATTTAGCGAGGCGGATATATTTTGGTCTGTTTATATTATTGTTTCCCCCCGCTCAAAGCGCAGAATTACGTAAACCTATGCCTGCACCGCCGGAATGGTAAAAACAAACTTTGCGCCGCGGCCTTCTTCGCCTTCTACCCAAATCCTACCGCCGTGCAGGTCAATTATCTCCTTGGCTATGGCCAGCCCTAGGCCGGTACCGGCGATATCAGTCGGTGCCCTGGCCGCGCTCTGGTAAAATTTATCAAAAATCTTCTGCCGGTCTTGCTGAATCACCCCCGGGCCAGTATCTTCGACGCTTACCTTAATCATACCACTTTCTCCGGCTGCCTCAATAGTGATTTTACCGTCACGAGGGGTAAATTTTATGGCATTACCGATAAGGTTGGTCAAAACGTGTTCTATCCGTTCAGGATCGCAATTGGCCTGAAGGGGGGTTGAGGGAATTTTCTTAATGACGGTAATGGATTTCGTACCCGCCCAGCCTTCTAAATTTTTGGTTACTTCATCCACAACGCGCGCTATCGGGGTAGCCTCTGTTTTCAGCGGCATTTTGCCTGACTCAAGGCGCGAAATATCAAGGATGTCGTTGATGAGCCCGGTCAGACGCAGGAGGTTGCGTTCGGCGATTTGCAGGAATTGTTCCTGGGTAGCCGTTACCTGGCCAGGCTCACGGGAGAGCAACAGCTTGATGGATTTATCGATAGCCACCAGGGGCGTGCGCAATTCGTGG
>CAYNSZ010000012.1:12463-13531 GCA_964400075.1 uncultured Planctomycetia bacterium | reverse complement strand
AATTTTCTTTCAGCCGGTCGAGCTCTTTCTGCTTGGTGATATCGCTCAATACCGAAACCATGCCGACCGTGTCGCCATCCTCATTTTCAATAACCGCTGAGCTTGAACGTAATATCCGCTTGGTATCATCGCGGGCGCTGCTCAGCTCTATTTCCCGGTTGCCGGGATCGCTCGATTGCCGGCTCAGCGAAATAAGCTGCTCTTCCTTGAGACCTTCAAAAATTGATTTGCCTACTTTGTCTTTTTTAGCGGTACTGAGCAGCCGTTCCGCGGCAGGATTCATCATGATAACCTTGCCCGCGGAATCAACCACCACCAACCCCTCGGCAATGCTGCGTATTACCGCTTCGGTATTTTTCTTTTCAACCAGTACTTTTTTATATTTCTGAAGCGCAATCTCTTCGTTCTTGACTTTATCCGCCAATTCTTTCTCGTATTGACGCCGCAAGCCAGCGGTATGCTGATTGACCCGCTCCTCTAATTGCCTGTCAAGAAGGCCTGAAACGACTTTGGTAAGCTCCTGGCGCTTATAGGGGGAATCAACGAAATCCGAAACTTCCTCATACACAACCCGTTGCAAGTTACTATCAGCGGGTTGTGTATCGCTTTTACCAGCCGCTCCAGCGGCAGCGGGACTGGATTGCCGGACATCGGTCCTGGTCTGCATCTGCGGCAAGCGTACGAATTTGGCGACTATAAAAGCGATCGCCAAGCAGACCATAGCAATGCCAACGTATATCCACATGGTTGCTGTCCTTTCTTAAACGCTCTCCTATTGAGAAAACTTGCTTTTGTTCTGAACCCACCACTGGTACCAACGCGCTGAGTCGCCGCCGAAGGCTTTACCGGTCAAAGCTGTCAGGGCCTGAGCAGCATAGTAACCCACCTGCTGGTCGACCGCGGGCAGGCAGCCGATAAGCGGCTCTATCGCCCGGCAGTCTTTTATTTTACTCAGAGCGATACAGACAAAAATCTGCACCGAGGGACTTTCATCCTTAAGGGCCGCGATCAGGTGATCAACGGCACGGGGGTCGCGTATATCCCCGAGGGCTTCAGCGGCTCGACCGC
>CAYNSZ010000012.1:7913-12422 GCA_964400075.1 uncultured Planctomycetia bacterium | reverse complement strand
GTCTACCCCCCGAAAATCTTTCAGGCCTCCCATGACCATTACCACTTTAAGCCGGACCGTGGCATCTTTATCATTCAAGGCATTAATAAGCGGTTCGAGCGCCCGGGGATCATTGATCTTACCAAGGGATAGTGCCGCTGCTAGACGCACTTTTTCATGCTCATCAGCCAGAACCGCGATCAAGGCCTCTACCGCGGAACGGTCTTTTATTTCTCCCAAAGCTCTGGCACTGGCGTAACGGACCTGCCATCTAGGGTCCTTCAGGCTTACGATTAAGTCATCAACAGCACTTGCGTTGCCGATCTCTCCCAACGCCCAGGCAGCGTTCATCCTAATCCGCGAATGGGTATCGGCCAGAAGCGCGATCAGTGGCTCGACAGCTCGGACATCCCGCGACCTTCCAAGGGCTTCGGCCGCGTAGTAGCGGACATCTGAATCACCGTGCTCGAGCGCGTAGAGCAGTGGTTCGACCGCTTGCGGATCGCCGATATTGCCTAACGCCCAGACCGCGTTCATCTGCACTTGCCAGCTAAGGTCCTTTACGGCAAGGATCAATCCCTCAACAGCGCCGGGGTCTTTTATATTGCCTAATGCCCAAGCAGCATTAGCCCTGACCTCGGCATAATCATCTTTCAGCAGTTTTAACAGCGGTTCGACTGCCTGGAGATACTGAATTCTTCCTAAGGCTTCCGCGGCCAGCGAACGAACCGTAGGATCCCTGTCCCCGAGGACGGCGGTCAAGGGTTCAACCGCTCGCGGATCGTGTCTGGTACCGAGCGCCCAGGCTGCGGTGGCGCGGACTTCAGGATGCTTATCCTTAAGCGCTTCCGAGAGCGCGTCTAAACCCGCAGGGTCCTGCAGCGTCCCTAATCCGTATGCGGCGTTGATACGAACCTGGAAATTTTTGTCCTTAAGGGCGGCTATAAAAATCTTCCGGGAATCATCGCTCAATTTTGCTAAAGCCCGCGCCGCTTCCCTCCCCGGGCTGGTTACCTCTCCCAGAGCTACATTATCCAGAGAGATGCTGTCTGAGAGCATGGTTTCAAGAAACGGCACAGCAATTCCAGCTTCCGGCCCCATCTTCCCCAGAGCGATAGCTGCTTTTGCCCTGGTAAAAGCATCAACCGCGTATAATTTTTTAATTTGTTCACGGATCTCAGCCGGGGCTTCGGCCGGAATCTTTACCTGGGGAATCGACGGCTGGCAAAATCCGGCACCGTGCCAACCCAGTATCATTACGCCTCCGAGGAAAACGAGAGGGAAAAAATTTTTCATGGCTCCTTCTTTGCGCTCCGTTCTCATGGGATAAGGGTCTTTGAAGCGGTCATGGTGCATACCGCGATGCTTGATCCCTCGCTCTTAGGGGTTATCTTGAAACGTTCAACCGTCAGCATGGCGCTTGAATCTTCGAGCGCATGAATAAAACCTATAAGCTCCGGCATCTTCGCTTCACAACTTAAGATAACCACGTAGCGGGTAAAAACACCTTCGTTGACGTTGACTCCCGGCCGGATCTCTCCGATAAAAACCCCGCCCTTATCGGCGAGTGTCTGGATCTCCCGCTGAATGGTAACCATGGTATCCTGCGAAGGATCGGCTTGCGTGAAATAGTGCTCGTATTTTTTCATCTGATCCTTGAGGCCATCCTTGATGCTGAGGAGCCTCAGGTCGAGCTGGATCTGTTTTCTTCGGCTTGCGATCTCCTCATCCTGAGAATACATTTTTGAAAATGCCGGCTCAGCCAGAAGCTTCCAAAACAGCAGCACAAACAGGACAGAAACGGTCACATAAAAAACAGTCTTCTCGCGCTTGGAGAGCCGGGTAAAAAAAGTCTGCGCTATCTGAAGATTTATCATTGCCTCACTCTTCCTCCGAAAAAGTAGCGACAATCTCAAACTCAACGACTTCTTTGCCGTCTACGGTCTGCACCTTCATGGAACGGGTCTTAGCGTCGCTAACCACACCGGACTTGTTCAAATCATCCACAAACGCCAGTATCGTGGGCCGGTTGTCAGCTTTTCCTTTGAACCTAAATTCCTTAGCCTTATCAAAATTAAGTTCAGTGACCAGCGTCTGTTCCGGCAGAAGACGGTAAAACTCTCCGATCACCCGAAGCGATAGGCCGCGGCCCATGAGGTGTTGGCGGATAAGGCGTATGCGCTCAAAATCTGTCTCAAGGACTTGGGCCTGCTCATGCAGTGTTTGGAAACGGGCATTGAGTTTCTGTAAATAGGCGCCTTTAAAATAAATCCTGCTTAACAAGAGGCCACAGCCAAAAATAAAGACCAGAAGCAAAAGGAACCCGGAATAAATGAGTTCGCGGCTGCGCTCCTGGAATACGCGCTTGAGCTTTGCTTCCTCCGGCACAAGATTAATCCGCACCGCATCAAGATTTACCGCGGCGCTTATGACCCCGAGAAACGAGGAGAGCTTGGCGCTTTCGGCCACGGCCCGAGCGGAAGGATCAAACGAAAAGCAATTCGCGTAGGAGAGGTTCTCGCAGGGGATCCGCAAAGCATCGCTTAACAACGGCGCAAGATCTTGGACTTCTGCCAAGGCGCCAGTTATGATGAGCCGGGAAGGGAAAGCGTCGATGTTCTCGCTGCGGTACACCTCCAGGGACTGCCTGATTTCCTCAAGCAACCGCTCCTTTTGCCGTTCCCGTTCAATGGTCAGCTGTTGTATGCCAAGGGGAATGCTGCGGATAAAAATCACGGTATCAGCCAGAAACACATTGCAGACGGTAAACGCCGTATCCACATGGATGAGCGCGTAGGGAACCGGATCCTTCTGATGTTTCAGGGCTTGAGATAACGCTTGGGCCATCGCCTCCGAAGAAAAGGAAATTTTCTCCGGCTCAATACCGGAGTGTTTCAGTATTTCGAAATTCCTTCTGACTACTTCCCGGTTCACGATCACCAGCATGATTTTGGTATAGTTTTTGCTGGTTAAACCCAGGTTGATAAAATCGACAGTGATCTCTTCACGGCCGTAGGGGGTATGGCGCGACGCCTGAAGATTTACGATATCCTGGATTTCTTTGGGATCGCGCGAAGGCAACTCGATATTCTTGGTAATCACCATTTCCGAAGGCACGATATAGATGGCGCGGGAGCTCTTGGCATTGTGTTTGCTCAAGAACTGGCTTATGAATAAAACCGTGTCTTCTTCTGAAAGGGACTGGATGTTTTTTTCAACGAGGGCAACCACTTCCTTGCCGGAAGGGATAGCCTTGACTATGGCCAGCCGCAGGCTCCCGCTCGCAAATTCGACACCGACGCTCTCAGGGAATTTCGCCGGCCTGAATAATCCCCATGTACTGTTTATCTCAACCATAGCCACTAGTCACCTCTAATCTGGACACGGTAAACACGCTCGTTCACAACTCACGCCAGGAAAGAATTTTTCCGCTTTTATTCACGACGCAGATTATCTCTTTCTTAAGCGCCCCGACCTGGGCCCTGCTCTGCACCATAAAGGCGCTCGCCCTCGTACCCAGTAATCCCGCTGAGACAATATTGCTTATATTGGCTATCTCTGAAACGGAAAGCGAAGCTTTTTGGCTCAAATCAGCAACGATTGAATCTGGTGCCTCAAAAAAATCGTCATCCGCGCTCCCCCAAACCTCATCCTCACCAGCCCGGAATTTAAGGATTTCCTCAACCACCCTCTCTTCAATATCCAGCGCCGCGAGGACTTGCTCTGAAGCGGTATTAATATTAACACTGCCCGCGCCGTGAACGGTGAGGAAGCCGGCGACGGTATCATACAAGGACTGACTCATGCCTTTTACCAAAAGCAGCTCTTCCAGCACTTCGAACGAACTATCCTTGCAGTTATAAGGCTCTGGCGCATCGTCATAATAAGCGTCTTCGGCGCTGCCCAGGGGAATAGAAAGGCTGCTGTCTGAGTCCCGCCAGTCAACGATGGCCGCTGCCAGTTCCTGGGCCTTAGTTTCATCCAGGGAGGCGACCAGCTTGAATAAACGCTCAATGACGGCCGGGTTCGCGGTATTAATATTTATTTTTCTTTCCTCATCGCTAATCCCGTAGCGCTCCTCGGCGCGTCCGTCGCTCGACTCAAATCGGTAATGGACGCTGGCGTCTCCCAAGCCTACCGGGATCTGCTCAAAAACGGCCGGATTGTCGCTCCAGTTATCCCGTATGGTATCAAACGTAGTCTCATCCTTGAGGAGCTCAATAACCGCTCTTTTTATTCCCGCGTCGGCGATGTAATGGAGGGTCCCGCGAAAGTTCAGGGTTTTAACGAGAGACAGCTTCTGGCGCACGCCGCGGTTCAGGTACAAACCGAAAAAAGCTAAAAACGCCAGCACCCACAACGTCAGTATGAGGATGCTTGAGCGTTTAATGCGCAGGGATGATGACGATTTTTGTGAATTCCCGCTTCTGTGTTCCATAGGCAACCTGCGCGGCCAGGGAAACCGCTATCGGCAACGCTCCCTCTTCCTGCCATTCATCCACCCAAAAATACTCCTTGAGCCGGGGATCG
>CAYNSZ010000012.1:0-7885 GCA_964400075.1 uncultured Planctomycetia bacterium | reverse complement strand
TAATACTGGAAACGGCATGCCTGGACATTACTCAAGACCTCCTGGCGTGCGCCTTCGGCTTTTGTATAGAGGTGGCTTGCGTTCTTTCTCACCCTGGCTACGGAATGTTCGGCTTCATCGAAGAAGTAGCTGACCTCGCCCACCCCCCGCGCCAGGCCCGGATAAACGCTCTGCGTGGTGACGATACTGGCAAATTGCACCTGGTCGCCGGTCCCGAGAAAGTCTATATCTTTGTAATAAAAACAGTTTTGCAAATCTTGGAAAAACTTTTCAAAAAAAATGTTCACCTCTTCGCCGATGGTCGGGGTATTAGCCCTCTGCCAGATACGCAGGCCGCTGGCCAGAGCCGCGTAAATTACCAGGCCCAGAAGTACTACCAGGCTTACGCTGATGAGGACCTCAACTAAGGTAAAGGCGCTGTTTTTAGACCCTGGCCGTTTCATTCCTGCACGAGGAGAGCGTGGACCGTGCGCTGCGTTTGCGCTTTGCGCAAGCCTTCATTCCAGATGACCCGCACGGTAAACTCATAGAGGCTTATGGTGTCCGTTCCTTCGATTAAATGGTACGAAAGATCCCAGTTGCACAGCTTATTGTCCATGTAAAAGGTGCCTGATTCATCTGCCGCGGGCAAAACATGATAATGTATGAGTTTATCATGTAAATCCCACAATTTCCAGTCCATCCAGAGGAGCACGTTGAGATAATCAACCGAATACTGGAATCCTCCTAAACTAACGAGAAACCCTTCGCAGACAACAACGATCCCGATGGATAAGACCGCGACCGCCACCAGCGTCTCTACCAAGCTAAGACTCTTTTTCAACTCTACCCCCCCATCACCCTCATTCCCAGTTGGCGACATCGTCCTCGCTCTCGCGGCCGTCGCGGCCAAAGGAATACAGGTCGTAATCAGACCGGTGCTGACCCGGTGACTTATACTGGTACGGTCTTACCCAGGGATCAACCGGCTTCTTTTCAAGGTAGGGACCGTTCCAGTTAGTCGCCGATGACGGCTGGCTGAGCAGCCCCTCTAAGCCCTCTTCGGTCGTAGGGAAAGCCCCGTTATCAAGCTCATAGAGCTTTAAAGCCGTGGCGATATGCACGGAAATATCGGACTTAGCTGCAGCGACTTTTCCCTGTTCGCCTCTTCCGGTCAGCCGGGGAAAAACCATTGCTGCTAAAGCCGCGATGATGACTACTACCAGCATTATCTCAATCAACGTAAACGCCTTCTTTTCCATTAATACCCCCTTTTTAAGAGTAGAGAGAAAAGGGTAGAGAGGAGAGAGTGTTATCTTTCCCATATCGCGTATCGAGTATCTCGTATCTAGTATCCAATTCTCTCTACTCTTTACTCTTTACTCTCTCCTTACAATGCGCTATCTTATTGCTGATTTGTAGCTTCTACCCCACCATTCACAAGCCACGCCCGCTCCAACTGCCCGACAGTCTCGATCTGCTGTGGATAGGCGGCCTTAAGGGCCGCGTCTAACTTTGCGCCGTCCCGCAACTCTCTGCAGAAGCGGGAAAACCGTTCTAAGCCATAATCCTCGATAAGGGTTCCAACCAGGGTCGCGGCCTGGAGATAAAAAATACCGACCAAGACATCTCCGCTGAGAACAAAAGTCCCGGCGGAATCAGAACCACCGGCAGCGCGACGTACCGCGATAGTGTCGCTGGCTGTAACCTCGCGGATATCGATACGCATCATATCCTCGAGAGAAAAGAGTTTTTCTTGGCGGGCATGCTCTTTAAGCAACGCCTTAAGCTGCTCATGGTCGATAGCCTCAGACCACTGCGCGACGCCCTCATCGAGCCAAACAGGAACCTCTCCCTGGAAACCGACAAAATCCCGGAAAATAAGATGGGCTATCTCATGGGGAAGGATACTTTGCAAAAACAGCTCGCTGTTCAGATAGCTGGCGATCTCTTTACGTGTATATTCTGCCATGCCCTGCGACCATTCAGGCATTTGAGTTGCCCGGCGATAGGAGGCCCTATCCGGATAGAGATAAATCTTAACCCGCTTATCCCAAGTCCAGAAATTCGAATGACGGCCGTAGCCAAGCAATTCCGCGATACGCTGATAATCCTTTTCAGACTTCCAGAGGACATCCCGGGCAAAGGGGTGTTTACCTTCTGTATAGTACACGATAAAATGGTCCCCTTTTTCTTCAAGCCAGGCAAATGTCCCGGAGACATTTGCCTCCGAGGCATTTACCCCCGGGGTGTTTTGCGGATGAACCCAGAGACAGACAGTATGTAAACCCACAAAAAGCAGGCTTCTTGAAAAAAATTTACTCCGGCAGAAATGAGGCCAGCCACTCTTCTTCAAGGTCATCGACAGTTGTTATGGACGGAGCATAGGCGGATGATAATGCATAGTCCAATTCAGCGCCGTCACGTAATTGTCTGCAAAAGGCGGCGAATTTGAGTGTTCCGTATCTTTCGAGCATAAAGCCGATCGTCGAACTCGCCTGTAAATAATAGAGCTGAACAAATCCCCGTCCCGTCAAAAATATCGGCAGGGGCGCGCCCTCAGCACCATCCTCCTGGATAGCTTGCCGGATATAGATGCTGTCTTCAGTATCCCTGACCAAGGATATGTCGACCGTGGCGAAACTACTCAAGGGCATGACCGAACCCCGCATGACATGGTCCTTTATCTGGCTATAGCGTTCCTTGCGCCTGGCAATTTCAGACCATTGGGCCAGGCCTTCGTCAAGCCAAAGGGGGATTGACTTATTCAAGCCTACGAATTCGCGGAACACCAGGTGCGTGATTTCGTGGGGAAGGATTCCCCCGAGAAAATCTTGGCAGCCGCTGAAACTGCTGATCGTCCTCTTTTTGTAATTGGCAACGCCCAATGACCACTCCGGAGTATCGGTATGCTTCTGGTAGGACTCTCTATCGGGGTAAATATAGATAGCTACTTTTCGGTCCCAAGTCCAGAAACTGGAACGTTTTTCATAGCCAAAGTAACCGGAAACGTTGCGGTAACTTTCTTCGGCTTCGGATAAAACTTTCTCTATAAAATCCGATTGTGAATCGCCTGGCTGCAACGTGGACGAATCGCACTCGGTGTAGTAAGCAATAAAATGAGTGCTATCCTGCTGGTGCCAGCTAAGCTCATCCTGGCAGTAACCTGCAACCGTCACCCCTGCAAGTAACAGTGAGATGACTGAACCAATCCGTTTCATCCTACCATCAGATTAATCTCAAATATTGGCAGCAGCATTGCCGCCACAATGAAGCCTATGACCAGGCCCATACCCACGATTAACAGCGGTTCAAGCAGGCCGGTAAAAGCTTTGACGCTATCTTCGGTCTCCTGCTCATAGGAATCTGCGAGCTCTGTCAAAGGAATGTCCAGCTTGCCTGACTCCTCACCCACAGTGATGAGATTGGTCATAAAAACCGGGAAGACCTTGAATTTATGAAGGGTCTTGCCCAAAGATGAGCCCTGTTTCAGCTCAGCATGCCCGGCCAAGAGTTTTTCCCGTATCAACTCATTGCCCACAACCGGAACCGTCAATTCGATAGCCCGCAAGATAGGTATGCCGCTTTTGATTAACAACTCTAAGGTCCTACTCAAAAGCGCTATCTCTTTCTTAAGCAGCAAATTTCCCACCAGCGGAGCGCGCAGGGCGACTATACTCAAAAACCGCTTGCCTTCCGGACGGCGCAGCTCGATGCGGATTAGCCACACCCCTGCCAGCGCGCCGATAGCCATAAGCCAGCCCCAGTGCGAAAGGAAACCAGTAAGGTTCATTAATATTTTGGTGGGAAGCGGCAGGCGCTCGCCCATGCCGATAAAAATCGTCATGAGCCGCGGCATCACAAACGTAAACATAAAAATAATTGTACCGGTGCCGACCAAGGTCATAAGCGCCGGATATACCAGGGCAAGGCGCACCCGGGAGACGATTTCCTGCTGCTTGGCCCGGTATACTGCCAGCCGAATGAGTATTTCATCCAGCTTGCCGCTGTCTTCTCCGGCTTGAGCCATGGCAATATAGAAGGGAGAAAAGAGTTTAGGGTATTTTGCCAGGGCTTTTGAAAAGCTCACTCCCCCCTTCAGATCGTCATGGATCCTCCTGATGATACTGCCGAGCGCCGGGCTCTCGGCCTGTTCGCTGAGTATAGCCAAGGCTTTCAATATCGGTATGCCGGCTCTCATGAGCGTTGCCAGCTGCCGTGAAAATATTATGAGGCCTTTGGTTGGTATCCGTAAAAAGCGCCTGTGGGGCTGCTCGCGGACTGTCCGGGAACGTGTTGGGGCAAGTTCTTCGACCTTGATGGGAAAATACCCCATTTCTTCGATGCGCTTGAGAGCGGCCTTCTCGTGAGGGGCCTCTATAGTGCCCTCGGTAAGCTCCTGGGGATTTATTTTTGCGCGATACTTGTAGATGGGCATAGTATCAATAAATTGCTGATACGCGATTTGCGATTCGCGATACGCGTTGAACCATTAAGCGCGTATCCCGTATCGAGTATCGCGTATCGGGTAGCGTTAACTTTGAGATTCTTCGACCACGTACTTGTCCAAACGGGCCCGTTCGCCTCCGGTTAAATCCAAGAAACACACGCCGGCTTCAAACTGGTCGCTGCCGGTTTTTTCCGTCCACATCACCTTGCCGAAGCATTTAAGAGAACCTTCTTTGTCGGGCAAGTCAATCACCAACTCCAAGACATTCTCAACCGCTATATCCTCGGCCACCGTAAAGGCAATGCCGCCGGCGCTCAGGTTTGAGCTGATCGCGAACTTCTCCGGCATTGCGGTTTCTTTTATAGCCTGCCCTTTTGATTTTACCAGCTTATAGCGTATATTAATCCGGGCATCGAGGCGCCGATAGCTTCGCCTGTCCTGGCCGACGCCGAATTGGCTGTGGCCTTCCTCAAACACGCCTTCCTCCCCTGCGACGACGCGTAAAACTTCTTCAGGCGTGGTAAGGCCGGAAACAATCTTACGCAGGCCATCCTGAAAAAGAGTCATCATCCCGCGCGCGTGAGCTAACTTTTTAATCTCCCCGGAAGGAGCCCGCCGCAATATCAACTCTTTGATCGGGTCATCAATCAGAAGCATTTCGTATATGGCGGTACGGCCGAAGAACCCGGTGCCGTTACATTTATCGCAGCCTCTGGCCTGAAATACCCTGGCTTCGTCAGCTGAGCTTAAACCCAGCTCCTTGGCAATATTCTCCCTGAGCTCGCGGGGATAGCTCGCATGTTCCTGCTTGCAGGAAGGGCACAAAACTCTGACCAGCCGCTGGGCGATTAAAGCCTCGACGCTTGAAGCCACCAGATACGGCTCAATACCGATATCGATGAGCCGGGTGATGCCGCTGGCCGCATCGTTGGTATGCAGGGTACTGAAAATGAGATGGCCGGTCAAAGAAACCCGTATGGCGATTTCAGCGGTCTCAAGGTCCCGCACTTCTCCAACCATGACAATATCAGGGTCATGCCGCAAAACCGAACGCAGGCCCCGGGCAAAATCCAAGCCGATATCCGGCTGTACCTGAATCTGGGTCATGCCTTCCATTTCGTATTCAATAGGATCTTCCAGGGTAATGATTTTACGGTCGCGGGTATTGATTTTATTAAGACAGGCATACAGGGTAGTAGTCTTGCCGGAGCCAGTGGGCCCGGTCAGAAATAGTATGCCGTGCGGTTTTTGAATCAGCTCCTCCAGCACGCGAAGGTATTGCGTTGATAATCCAAGCCGCTCCAGGCTGTATAAAATCTTGGTGGGAAGTATCCGGACTACCACGCTTTCTCCAAACGGAGTCGGCAGGGTAGATATCCGTAAATCCAGCGACTGTTCCTGGGTCTTGACAATAGCCCGGCCGTCCTGAGGCAGGCGGCGCTCCACGATGTCCAGGCTGGACATAATTTTTATCCGCGAGATGATCGGCGCGAAAAAGCTTTTTACGTCAGCTGAGACTTTGGCGTCATAGAGCACGCCGTCGATGCGGTAACGGACGGCAACATCGGCGCGGTACGGCTCAATATGGATATCGGTCGCGCGCTTGCGGTAGGCCTCAAGGATTATCTCGTTCACCAGCCGGATAACCGAGGCGTCCTCCGCGAGCTCTTCGATGTTTTCCACTTTCTCCGCCCGGCTCGTACTTTCCGCAAGCTCACGCCGGCCGCCGGAAGCAGTTACCAGCCGCTCCATGGTCTGGGCTCCCAGCCCATACACATTCCTCATAGCATTGGCGACGTCGGCCCGGGGAGCGAGAACCATCTCGATGCTTAAACTCAGGTGTGTACGAATCTCATCCTGGACCATGATATCGAACGGACAAGTCACCGCCACGGTCAAGGTCTTATTTTTTATCTCAAGGGGCATGAATTTATAGTACGAGGCAATGCGAATCGGCACCCGCTCAATCACCGCGCTATCCACCGCAACGGCCGATAAATCAACCAGAGGCAATTTCATAGCCTCAGCCAGCACCACCAGAAGCTCCCGTTCGGTCAAGAGCCCCTTGGCGGCGATAAATGATACCAGGTCCTCCTGCTGGCGCCGCGACTCCCTCAGGAGTTCATCCCAAGCCTGGGTAGAAAGAAGCTTTTGGGCATGTAGGTAATCGCCCAGGATTTTTTCCACTCGTTTACTCATCGTAAGGATAATTGATTGTACACGTTAACAACTTGGTGTTAATACTGGCACATATTAAATCCGAAATTCGAAGCCCGAAATCCGAAACAAATCCGAATATCGAAATTCGAGATGGATACCATCTCCGTTTCAGACATTCGGATTTCGGATTTGTTTCGATATTCGATATTCGGATTTCGGATTTAAATTGGGATGTGTGATTTGGGATTTCATTCTACATTATACTGGTTTTTTGTCTGCTTGCCATCGGCTACCTGCAGAGACGCCGGATTTTGGTTTTCAAATAATTCCGGTAGTACGCAAGCACCTTCTCCATCGCCGTTGGCGCCGCCAAAACTGTTTTAACCCGCAACCCCCCGGACTGCCGTTGGGCTTCGGTGACCGTCCCGACATCGAGGGGGTTGATGATGGCGAAGGTAACCGAATCCTCAGTGTGACTGAGCGGAAAACAATGATGCTCCAGAATCAGGTCCTTGGTGAACCTATCGGCGAATTCACAGTCAACCGCCGCGTTTTCAAAAGATGCCAGGGGAATATGAAACTGCTCGGATAACGCGCCTAACAGCGCGTCTTCCTTTATATATCTCTCGCGGACAAGGATTGCTCCCAGGAAATCATTGCTTTTTTTCTGAAGGCTGAGAGCTTTCTCCAAAGCCTGCCCGGTAATCAGCTTCTTTCGCAATAAGATTTCGCCGAGCAATTCTTTGGACCGCATCTTGCCCCCGCTTATTTTTGCTTTGCCATCCAGTTGGCCAGGCCGTTAGCAAGATCAACCGCGCCCAATTCTTTTAACTTGGCAACCTGCTGAAAAGCCTTTTCTTTTTTGCCGGTTTTATAGTACATCCCGCCTAAACCCACATAGGCTTTGGCAAACGAGGGATTAACCGCAAGACAATCTTCATAGGCTTTAATCGCTTTATTATAGTCATCCTGCGCCGCGTAAACAAGACCCAAGTGGTACCGGGCAAGGAAATTTTTTTCATCGAGTTGTATGGCCTTGTTGAAAGAGCGGATTGCCTGGCCATAATCCTTTTTTTGAGCGTACACCATGCCCAAGGTATAATGGCTGCGGACGCTTTGCGGTGAAATCTTTATTGCCGATTGAAGATGGCTGATTGCCTGTTCATAATCCATTTTATTAGCGTAAATTAAGCCCAGCTGAAGATACACCAGCCCGTTGTCAGGATGAAGCTTCAGGACCTGCCGGTATTCGAGTATGGCTTCATCAAGTTTGTTCTCCTTGACCAGGTTGTTGGC
>CAYNSZ010000011.1:8682-15546 GCA_964400075.1 uncultured Planctomycetia bacterium | reverse complement strand
GGGTTGAGGTCGCCGGTTTGCAGCGGGAAATATTCAGTGAGGCAAGTTATCATGAAATCCACCGTTTATCGGGCGGTATCCCCCGGGCCATCAATAATATCTGCGATATGGCTCTTTTAGCCGGCTCTATTAAAAAAGTAAAAGTCATCGATTCGGACGTTATCCAGCAGGTCGGTGAGGATATCAGAGACGGTTTCGAAGAGCAAAGTAAAGAGTCACAGGACAATGCTTGAATTTTCCCGCATATTCAGAAAGGACCAGGACCAAAAGAGCGGCGAAATCCCCAAGGATAAGCCTAAGCCCAACGTTGATTTTTCCTCGCTGCGTTTCAAAGAGAGCCCCGAACCGGCTCCGGTTGCTTCATCGCTGAACAGCGAAGAGCAGCGGGATATTCAGAAACTTTTCAACCTCGATAAGAAATTCTTAGAGGCAAAAGAATTGTATGTCCAAGGGCTTCGTTTTGTCCAAACGATCGTTGAATCCGCGAGCCTGCCTTCCGAAATAGACAGCGTCCTTGGCCTGGTAAAAAAATTAATCGAGTTCACAAAATCGAGCCAGCAGGAATTAATCGAAGTGCTTTTATCCAGCGATTACCAGGAAAACCATTACCTGATTTTGAATATGACCAATGTCTGCATCCTTTCTCTCCATATAGGGGTAGATTTAAATTTGCCCGATGATGAATTGATTACCTTGGGTATCGCCGCTTTGTTCCATGACGTGGGGAGCATAAGTATCTTAGAAACCATTTCCCAGCCACGGCGCCTGAACAAGGCTGAATTTGAAAAAGTCAAACGCCACCCCCTTGAGAGTAAACAACTCCTCGAACAATCAGGTTTTAAATTGCTCAACGATGTCGTAGCGGCAGTATATCAGGAACACGAACGGCTTGACGGTTCAGGCTATCCGCAGGGATTAAAGTCAGAGGCTATAAGCCTCTTAGCCAAGATTATCGGCTTTGCCGATGTCTATGAAGCCCTTACCCATCGGCGCCCCTGGCGCTCGGCGCACACACCTTTACAGGCAATGAAAATTATTTTAAATACTAAAGCGGCGTTTGACCGCGTCGTAGTAAAAACTTTTCTGGAAAAAGTCGGGCTTTGCCCGCGGGGGTCAATCATTGAATTAAGTACCAAGGAAGTGGCGCGTATCCTTCGGCATAACCCCAGATATCCCATGGCTCCCGAGATCGGTATCTTTTACGATTCGCAGAAGAAAAAGCTGAAAAACCCCCGGCATATAGACTTAAGCACCAAGTCCACTATTCATATCGCGCGGTGTTTATAAATCAATAGTCTTGCATGGTTGAAAGAATCAAATTAGCGGTCATCGGACTCCTCGCAGCCGGCTGTATTGTTTTTTATATCAACCTCCATTCTGCCGTAAAGGAAAAAGTAATTTTTAAGAATACGGCCAAGGCAATGAAGCGGCAGCTGGATGAGGTAGCAGCCGCCTTGGAGAGTAAAGAAAAAGAAGTTGGAAGAATCAATAAAGAGCTTAAGGAATTGGACTACCCCCAGAAACTCAGGGCAGCCATGACCGCGGCCCAGGAGGTAATTAAAGAATTAAACCTTGAGGTACTGAACCTCAGGAAGACTAATGCAGCTTTGGAAAGTAAAAACGTTTCCTTGGAAAACAGGCTGGAATCTAACAGCCAGGAATTGAAGCGTTTCATAGACCAAACCCGGCAGAGCAGCCAGCGGACAAGAGAGATGGAGGAGGCGCTCAAGCTTCTGAAAGCCAAAGGAGACGATTCCGCGCAGGTCAGCACCAAGCAAAAGCAAGAGAGCGCCCGCGCTTTGGAAGACCTGCGGGTGCGCTACGCTGAGGCCGTCAAAGAAAGAGACAGCCTGAAGGTAGAATTAAATCTCGCCCGCAAGGCCCTGTCGCAGCAGTCAAGTTCTTCCCAGGCAGAAATGATCGTCCAGCTGAATGCTTCGGTTGATGAGAAAAAAGACCAGCTCCGGCAGCTTGAAGGTGAGCTTGCTGAGCTTACCACATCTCTTAAGGCCGAGCGGGAGCGGTATAAGAGCCAGCTTGCAGCTAAAGACCAGGCCCTGGCACAATTAAAGAAGGGAGCCGGAAATCTTGAATCGTCCACGCAGCGGCAGGAGGAGTTTTCCCAATTAAACACAAACCTCAAGAACCAAATCTCCCAGCTTTCCGAGGAGCTAAAGTTGAAGGAAGCGGAGCTGGGCAGGCTTGAGAAAGAGCTTAAAGAAAAAAACAGCGGCGCCGACAACGAGGAAGTCCAGATCCTGAGGCAAAAGTTATATACGCAAAACGAGGAACTTACCAAAATCAATGACCTCTACGTCCGCCTCCAGGAACAGCTGAAAAAAATCAGCGCCATTGTGGCTGAGAGAGAAATTGAGATTGCCGCTAAGGAAAAGGAGTCAAACCAGCTGCAGAGTGAAATCGCTTATTTGCGTTCACGCCTGAAGTATTGGGAAGAAGCTTCCTTCCAGGCCAAGAACCAGCATGAGCAGCTGCTGGGTGAGCTCGGCAAAGTACTTGATTTAAACACGAATCTGCAGAGCCGGCTGGCTGAGGTTTCCAATCTCCTCAATACGACCTTGAAAGCACGTACCGATGAATTGTTTGCGGTCGAGCCTCTTGATAATCAGCGGGAACAGCTGCGCAGCCTCCAAAGCGAAACCCAAGACGCAAAGGCGCGGGCAGAGCAGCTTAAAAAACAGGTAGAGATTATCCTGAAAGGTATTCAGACCGATACTCATGCGAATGCCATCCAGTAAAAACAGGCGATTCTCTGTCTTCTGCGCGCTGGCGTTTTTTTTTCTTATTAGTTTTTTCGCCTGGTCCCAGGATGTCGAGAACGCCCTGGTTCATTACCGGCTCGGTGAGACTTATTATGAGCATGGTCTTCATGAAGAGGCTGAGGAAGAGTTTCAAAAAGCCTTAGAATTGCTGCAATCCCCTGAACAGCAAGTCGGCCAGGAACCAGTGGTAGCTGCAGTTGCCCCCGCGCAGGCTGAGTACCTTATCGGCGAAGGGGATGAACTGGTGATATCGGTGTGGGAGAATGAGGATTTAAACCAGGAAGCGATCGTGCGGCCCGATGGAAAAATCTCTTTTCCGCTTATCGACGAAGTCCAGGCCCAGGGTAAAAGTATTTCCACGCTGGATAAGGAAATTACCGAAAGCCTCAAGGCTTACCTGCGTTTTCCCGACGTTTCCATTTCTTTGAAAAAGATGGGAGGCAGCAAGATCGTGTTGTTAGGCGAGGTCCGCCAGCCCGGCGTCTACGCCGTAACCGGCAGGGTGCATCTATTGGAGGCGATAGCTTTGGCTGGTGGTTTTTCTGCTGATTCGGTTGCCTCAAGCGTTATTGTCATTAAAGGGGGCTTAAGCAATCCCAGCGCCCAGCGCATAAACCTGACCGAAGCACTCCATAAGCCGGAGAGCAAACAAAATCTCCTGCTCGAGGCCGAAGATATCGTATTCGTGCCTAAGAAATTCATCGCTAACGTTAACTACGCCCTCAAGCAGATTCTCGAACCGCTGAGCCGCGGTATGGCCACTAAGTCGGGATTTGACAATTTTTAAAAAGCGGCACGTTTCGTTGCTTTTGCCTGCATGGTTTGCCGCAAGGCTTCTCCCAATGGCCCGGACCTGTATAGCAGCGAATGCCAGGTGAATATTACAAAAGTTTTTTTCTATAGAGACTTACCGCTCTTGCTTAAAATCATTACTGCTTCGTCAGCGATTTCCATTCTCTCCCTCTTGGAGAAAACGCAGTATTTTCTTCAGTATATCTGCTCAAATAAAATCAAGTCTTATCCCCTCCGTCAGAGGGAAAAAGTGATCCGGTATGTCAATTTTTGGATGTTTGCGCGGAAAAAGCTCGGTATGAACAATAGCTGCCTTCACTATTCCCTGTTGCTCTGTTGGGCCTTACGCGATGCCGGTTTCGACGCTCTCGTAAATTTCGGCGTTCAGACAAACCCCATGCCGCAGAGCGGCGATGGTACCTTGCTCGGCCATTGCTGGGTTAGTGTCGCAGACGAAGCGTTGCAAACTACGCACCACGTAATATTTCAGTATCCTTACCAGGAGGTTAGCCATGCTTTCAAGGCAGAGTTGTGTAATACGAAATGAGTCGATACCCTGGCGCCTGATTGAGAACGAAGCCATTCTGGTCGATGTCAAGAAGGGCGAAGTCATCCACGCCAACGAGGTGGCTGCCTGCATCTGGGGCCTGCTTGAGCAAAAGCGCAACCTCGGCGATATCGTAGGAGAGGTTTGCCGTACCTTCGAGATAGATGAACACAGCGCCGAGGCCGATGCGCTTGAATTTATTCAGGCCCTGCAGGCGAAGGGTTTGGTGAACGTGGCTGATGCCTAAAGAAACCATAACCGCAGAGATAGGGCAGTACTCTTTTAGCGTCACTACTGATGATCGCGTTTTGAGCGCACACCTCAGGCAGGAGTTCAATTCTTTCCTGTCGGAAAAAAAACCTTATTTTGTGATAGCCATCATTAAGCCCCATGTGTCGGCTGGGGCGATAGTGGTTGAGTCTGGCACGGAGGTTACTGTGGTTGCGGATAATGGCAGTGTTCGTTTTTATACGCAGGCTGAGCCTGAGCTGCTTTTGGGGACCGTTGAAACAGGCGCCCGGCGCGGGGTATTTATCCATAGGCATCTTGAGACCTCTTTAGAGTATGTTATGGCTTTTGTGCGCTGTGTTTTTCAATTATTTTTGTCCGCTGATGGAGGAGCGCTGCTGCACGCTGCCGGCATCATCAAGCAGGGCCGGGGGTACCTCTTCCCCGGGCCTTCGGGATGCGGCAAAACCACCATTACCGGACTTTTGCCTTCAGCAACCGTACTTTCCGATGAGTTTATCTGCCTACGCAAGGACAATGGCCGCTTCCTGATGTTTTCTACGCCCTGGAAAAATACCGGGCAAGGATGTGGAGTTTTAAGCAAAATATTTTTCCCTAAAAAGGCCCAGGGTTTACGGATTCAAAAGGTAAGCCGCGCTCATGCTATCCAGGAAATCATGCCTAACGTGCTGAGCTCTTTTTCGAATGAAAAAATATATGAGGGTATTTTAGCCTTTCTTTCGGCATTGACCAAGGAAACGCCGTGTTACGAGTTGCATTTTAGCCTTGATTCAGCATTGTGGCAGGAGGTTGAAGGTGATTCCTGAGGCTTTAGCCGATACGGTGGTTGAAAAAAGAATCCCGGTTGATGTCCAGTTCGAGCTTACCTGGCGCTGCAACCAGCAATGCATTCATTGTTATCAGTATCAGGCCGGCAAAGATGAATTGGATACCGCAACGGTTTGCGATATTATCAGCCAGCTGGCCGAGAGCGGAACGCTCTATTTAGCATTTACCGGAGGCGAACCGCTCCTGCGGCAGGATTTCTGGCAGATTGCCGAATTTGCCGCTCGCAAGCATTTCGCGCTCCTGCTTCAGACTAATGCCACCCTCATTGGCCTGGCAGAGGCCAAAAGAATAGCTGAGTTGCCCTTGGTCACCGTCCACATCAGTATTCTGGGTATAAGCCCACACACCCACGATTCTATTACCCAGCTTTGCGGTTCATTTGCCAAAATGATGCGGGCAATCGAACTTCTGCGCCAGCATGGGGCGCGGGTGGTCTTAAACCTCACCTTGATGAAACAGAATTTTAATGAGTATCCGGCTATACAAAAGTTAAAAGAGGATTTGGGACCTGAGGTGGACATCCGCGTATCCCCTTATATTTATTATAAGAACGACGGAAGTGCCGGGCCAGGCCTTTTGCGCCTTTCTGACGAACAGCTGAGAGAATTTTTAAAGATGCAGGGCCGCAACGATTCATCCCGGAACCAGGCTCTCTTGTGCAATTTCGGCTTCTGTGGCTGTACTATCAATGCGAAAGGAGAGGTCTATCCGTGTGTGGCTGTACCTTTGGTTTGCGGCAACCTTCGGCAACAGAGATTCTCAGAAATTTGGGCCAAGAGCCCGGTTTTAACCCGAATCCGTTCAACCGACGTCAAGGATTTAGGGGACTGCACGTTTTGTTCTTTAAAGAATACCTGTTTTCGCTGCAGCGGTTTTTCCTACATGGAAGGTAAAAACCTTTTTGGCTGTTCAAAAGAAGCCCGTCGCATTGCCAGAATTACGCAGGAGGTCAAATGAGGTCGCAACTTACGGAACGAAGTGAACGTAAGTTGCATGACCGAATTTGACCCCCACACCAATTATTGGAAATGTTTTATGTTTATGCATTGAAGAGCCGTAAAGACAATAATCTTTATATAGGATTTACGGATAACCTAGAGCGCAGGATTAAAGAGCATAACAACGGTTCAGTAGCTTCTACGAAATCACGAAGGCCGTTTGAATTAGTATACTGTGAAGGTTACAGAGCAGAGAAAGACGCCCGGTATAGAGAAATTAATCTTAAATTGAGATCGAGAGCGTTAGTTCAATTGAAAAAACGTATTCAAGAGAGTCTCTCGCAATAATTGGTGTGGGGGTCAATTCACAGACGGCCTTACGGCCTACGACTTATGTCGTCCGCCTTCGCTGGAGCTCCATAAGTCGTCTGTTCATTGAGGAGGTGAGTAGTTATGAAGAAGCGCACGTATGAGAAGCCCAAAATCACCGTTAAAAAGCTGACTAGTTTTTTCTTTAACTGTGTCAAAGTGGGCGGTGCCACCTGCACTACCGGGGTCAATAGAAATACCCGGGCAGCGTGTAATCCCACCTGATGGCTATGGCAACGTCGTTGAGCCAGGTTTATCAAAAAACACCGCCGGTTTCCTGCGGCCAGTGCGGCCACTGCTGCCGGATTTTTAAGCCCACCTTTGCCGTGGGAGAGGTTATCTCTTTTGCCGAGTTTCTTAT
>CAYNSZ010000011.1:3234-8636 GCA_964400075.1 uncultured Planctomycetia bacterium | reverse complement strand
CGGGAAGACATTAAAGGGTGCAAATTTCTCGGAGCAGATAACCTCTGTTTGGTCAGACAGGCGCGTCCCTTTGCCTGCCGGGTTTTCGGCCTCAGCGTAATGCATGAGAAAGAATTGGTATCTGATTATGGCCGCATCTGCCCGGGCCGCAAGACTGGTCAATTACAAAAGACCTTGATAACGCTCAAAGAGTTTAACCAGCTGGCTAAGATGCTGGATGATTACAATCAGAAGGTTTTTCCCTTCAGGAGCCCTTTGTGGCTTCGCGGTTTGACCTTTGAGTCATGGCTTGCGGGTTATTTTTCAGGCACAGGCGATTCTTTACTGCTCAAACCCTTGCGCCAGCTGCTGCATGATGCGCTAAACTTGAGTTTCCTGCGAGCTTCATATACTGATAGCAAAAGTTTCTCTCAAAGAATTGAAATGCTTATCCGGGCCCAGGGCTTTATTAAAGAAGGCCGCTACACCGATGCCTTAGTGGAATTCAGCGCTTTGCGTAGCGAAAATCCCGACGATTACGCTATTGAGCAGTCGCTGTATTCCTGCGGCTGTTGCTTTCAGAAGCTCGGTAATGTCCAGGAAGCGCAAGACATCTATAGAACAGTTTTACTTAAAACTCTCTATAGAAATGAGTCCCTTGCCCGACAGGCCGAAAAGGAGCTTGTGTGCTTACAGAAACCCAGTGTTTGATTGCTGGTTATAACCTATTGCTTGAGAGGCAGTTAGGAGAAGTTCTCCGGGCATTTAATAACGCTGGTATTCCGGTAATTCTGCTTAAAGGCCTTAGCCTGGTAGAGTCAGTCTATCCGCATCTCGGTGCGAGGTCCATGGCTGATATTGACTTGCTGGTGCGCAAAGACCATAGGATTCGAGCATGCAAGGCATTAGAGGAATTAGGATTCCAGCAAAAGCTGGGTAACAGCGGCTATTGTTTTGTTAAAGAAGATGCTATTCTCTGTGCCGTTGATGTGCACGCCGGCGTTGCCTACAGTTGCGATGATGAAATCTGGGCAGAGGTCGAGGAGGCTAGCTTTGGCGGCCTAACTGTCACCACCTTGTCAAAGGAGCAGACTATAATTTACCTTTGTTACCATCTGGGAATCTGCCACGGGTACCCCTACGCGCGGTGGCTTGAAGATATCCACCGCTTCATAGCGCATCATCAGGCAGTTATCGATTGGCAACTGCTGCTTGCGAAGATAGATACATACCGTTTACGGATTCCGGTTTACCTGAGCCTTACGAAGACTAAAGCAAGGTTCAAGACCCCCATCCCCGACAGCTTTCTTTTGCAGTGTAAGCCAGGGTTATCACCAAGAGCAAAAATATTTGAATTGATTTTCAAAAGCCCCTCCCTCATACCTTTTACCTCTTATATATCAATGGCCTTGCTCCAGCAGCCGCGCTATCTCTTGAGCCGCTTTTTCCCACCTTTAGATTTTTTAAAAATGCGCTACCAAACGAATTCTGCCGGCGCTTGCTGTTGTTATTTCATCCATCCCTTTTCTCTGTGCCTGAGCGGGGCGCGGGGTGTTTGTGCCTTGTTCATGAGCAGGTTTCATCACCATTAATCCCTCCCAAACCCTTGCTTTCCCTTGAACCAGAAGGCTATACCTATGGATTCAGAGCCTGGGCGCAGCCGCTCCTGGCGGCGGCGCAAAGCCCTGCCCCAGCTTAATCGACAAGCCACTTTCGGTCCAGGAGGACCGAAAGTGCCCGGCCTTAAGAGATTGGGTCATATAGCGATATTTTGGGATTTTGCACTCCACCGAAGGGCCAAAAATGGCTCAAATTAGGGATAAAACCATTAAAATAAGGTCATATATTGGCTTTTCATTCCACTAGTACTCCCAAAAATTTGATTTGACCCAGCTTGTTAAGGCCGGGGATGGATGTCGTCGATTACCCCACCGGAGTCATGGGGAATTTCCGTAGGAAATTACCCATGTATCTAGCGGAGGTGGGGATATATATAGAGAGAAACTCCGGGCTTTAGACCAGAGAGATTCATTTCAACCGAATCTTACCCCTTCATGTCAAATTGCCTTGCGATTCCATAGCCCCTTTGATATAATTACCTTATAAAAAAGGGGGGTTCTTGCCACAAGCTCAGTTTGAATTAAACATCCGCGACTATGTGCGGATTTTCCGCAAGCGAAAGTTCATCATCGTCTTAAGTATTATTATTTTTACTGCTTTAGGTATCTGGTACTCGTCAAAACAAATCCCCGTTTATCAGACTTCCACCACCGTCAAAATTGAGGAGCGCCGGACTATTGCCGGGTTGCTTACGGATTGGGTTACCTATAATCCTGCCGATACCCTTGAATCTCAAGCCAAGATTATCAAGGGATATCCAATTTTAAAAAAAGTGGCTTTAGATTTACAGCTTATTGATGAAGCTACTCCTGAGGCGCAGACGCATCAGATAGTGCAAAAGATTAATGCCAAAGTCATTACCGAGCGATTGGGAAATACCAATATTTTGAAGATTACCGCAACCTCGGAAGATCCGGCAGAGGCGATGATTGTGGCAAACACGGTCGCAAAGGTTTACGTTGAAGAGAATCTCTTGGAGAAGAATAAGCAGGCACGCACAGTTCGTGAATTTATTGAGACCCAACTGCAAGCTTTAAGCGAGCGCATGAAACTGGACGAAGAAAAGCTTCAGGTCTTTTCTGAACAGATACAGAATATTAAAGTCGCTGAGCCCATCCAGAATAAATTAACTGAGCTTGAATTCGAACTCGCCTCTCTGCTTCAGCGTTATACCGAAAAACACCCTAAAACCATACAGTTACGGGAGCAAATCGCCAGTCTTCAGGGCCAAATCGAGGGTTTATCCGGAGAAGACCTTGAATATGCTCGTCTGCAGCGGGAAACCGAGGTGGATAGGAAGCTCTATGCGATGCTTAAAGAGCGCCTAGAGCAGGCACGCATCACCGAGGCTGAAGAAGTGGCTGATGTCTCGGTGGTAGACCCCGCAGTGATGCCGGGTGCGCCGATAAACGCTCAGGGGAATCTGCCTGCGCTGTTGGGGATATTGATGGGTTTTATCGTGGGAGGGATACTGGCGTTTATTCTTGAGATGTCTGACACCTCGATCGGCACGGTGGAGGAAGTTGAAGCGGTAACCGGTTTGCCGATGCTGGGAGTTATACCATCAGTGCATTACGAAATCAAAGGCAAAGGCGGTTTTTTTGGCGGCCTCAGAAATGTTTTCCTGCCCCGGCGCACGACTGAAACGGACGATAACTTCATCCGGTTGCTTGTGCATCATAAGCCCACTTCACCCATAGCCGAAGCTTTCCGCAACATCAGGACAAATCTGAAAATATCGCCCTCGCGTAAAACTTTTCTGGTAACCAGCGCTAATCCTAAGGAAGGCAAAACCTCTATCGTTACCAATCTGGGCCTGGCCATTGCCCAGGAAAACCAGAAGACCCTGCTTATCTCTTCTGACCTGCGCCGGCCGCAGATCTCCAACACCTTTGGCATCAGCAAAGAGCCGGGCCTCGCGGAACTCCTGCAGGGAGCGGCCACGCTCGATGAGACCATACAAAATATTACCGACATTATGCTCGGTGAGTTTGAGGTGTCTGACGCCTTAAGCGCCTCGGGCTTGCGCAACATTTCGATTCTGCCCAGCGGCGCCTACCCTCCCAACGCAGCAGAGCTTATCGCTTCAAAGGAATTCCCGGCTATCCTGGCAAAATTGCACGGGGAGTACGACTGTATCCTGCTTGATTCACCGCCGGTACTTCCGGTAACCGACGCGGCAATCCTTGCTCCGTTGGTTGACGGGGTGATTCTTTGCTATGAAATCGGCAGGACTTCAAAGAGCGCGCTCCTACGCACTAAAACCCAGCTTGAGTCAGTAGGAGCAAAAATACTTGGCCTGGTGCTTAACCACACCAAGCCAGAAACCGAGCCCCTTGAGCCTTACCCCTATTATTACCGGTATAGAGAGCGATATTATCGGGAGGAACCGGCCCAGAAAAAATCAGATACAGCGTGACGCCGCCGGCGTTCTGTTGAGCGGGTGGACTGTTCGTCTTCAAAGGGGGCTCTTAAGCCCCTTTTTTAATCGACCAGCGTAAATCCTGCCTGCACGCTTCGCGCTCGGCGGGATGAATGCATGTCGAGTATCCTTCGCGGTTCCTGCATAGCGTGAAAATCTTGCTAAAAAGGTTTTCACGCAGAACCAGCGAAGCCTGTTGGCCCGCCGAAGTCAGTAAAAATTCCTACTAGGAATTTTTACTGTATATAGCGGAGGCGGGGTTATAAGAAACTTCTGGTTTCAGGTCAACAGGTTATCCCCCAGGGTAACCCGGGGAATATTTTAGCTCAAACTATGCTTCTGCTTCGTGCAGATCAGAAAGCCTTCCTGCTTAAAGTACCGGCAGTCATTTTTGCCGCCGCGGCGTTGCCTTTGATACTTACTCCCTATAAATTCGCGATGGTTGTCGTGGGCAGCCTTCTCTTTTTTCTCGCCTTTTTTAAGACCGATTTTGCCTTAATAGTTTTAATCTTCTCCATGCTCCTTTCGCCTGAATTTATTTTAGGGGAGGTTCGCGGCCGGGCCGTGGTTCTGCGTATCGATGATATTTTTATCTTTGTGATTTTCTTCGGCTGGCTGGCAAAGCTGGCAATTACCAAGAAAATGACTTTATTAAAAACAACTCCTCTCACCCGCCCCTTATTTATGTATATGGCAATATACGTGTTGGCTACTCTTTTCGGCATCCTTAAAGGCCAGGTAGCTTTTAGGGGAAGTTTTTTTTACCTTTTAAAGTACTTTGAATATTTTCTTCTTTACTTTATGGTCACGAATAATTTAATTGATAAAAAGCAAAGCAAAGCTTTTATTCACTCTCTCCTTCTGGTAGCTTCCATAGTAAGCATCTACGCATTATTCACGCGGTCCGCGGGAATGACCAGGGTAACCGCTCCTTTTGAAGAAGGGGCGGGTGAGCCAAATACCTTAGGAGGGTACCTCTTATTAATATTGATGATAACCACCAGCTTATTGCTTAATGTGTCCTCCATCTCAGCGAAGGCAAAGATATTCTTCTGCGGTATTTTATGCCTCGGTTTCCCGGTGCTTTTATTTACCTTATCCCGGGGTTCTTGGGTGGCTTTTATTCCCGCGTATATAATCTTAACTATTTTGTCGAAACGAAGGGCAAAGACTGTCCTTCTCGTTTTCGCTTTATTGTTAATAGTTTTATTCCCTATGGTTATGCCCCAGGAAGTTCATGAGCGCATACAATACACCTTCGTTCCTGATGCCCAACGCCAGGTTTTCGGCAGGCATATTACTATTGATGCATCGACCGCGGCGCGGATTGATAGCTGGGAGAGCGGTTTTAAGCGCTGGATTAAAGCGCCGATTATCGGCT
>CAYNSZ010000011.1:0-3207 GCA_964400075.1 uncultured Planctomycetia bacterium | reverse complement strand
ATAATCAGTACACCCGCACTCTTATCGAGACGGGGATCATCGGATTGCTGGCATTTTTGTGGCTTATGCTAACCATAGCGCGTTGTTCACTTATACAGCTTCATGATGAGCGCCTTGATGAGTTTAATAAGGCTTTGATCATCGGATTTATCTCTGGATTCATTGGTCTCCTGGTGCACGCTCTTGGGGTTGCGACGTTTATTCTTATCAGGATCATGGAGCCCTTCTGGTTTCTTACAGCTCTGGTGATGGTATTGCCGCAGTTAAAGGAGCCCTTGGAGAGTCCCCTTAAAGACGCAGTCCAGGAGGAGAAAGGCTAAGCGTAAAATTATTGCGAGCCTTTAAAAGAAGGAGCGGTTACTATAGTTGATACGATGTCAGTTTGGGACCCGCGGATAGAATACACGCCGGGTTTAATGAATAAGCGGATATGTACGGCGATTGTATCGCGGGGATGGCGCCAGACCATTAAGATTATACAGCAGTCAGGCAAGGCCTTTGATGGCTTATGCGTTGCCGAGGTGGGAAGCGGAACCGGCACCTTCTCACTTAGCCTAGCTCTATTGGGGGCAAAGGTGACCTTGTTCGATTTCAATACGAGGATCCTTGAGGAAGCAAGGAAAATATATGATTTTTATGGCTGCCACGCCGAATGCGTTGAGGCTGATGTTCTCGATGAACCTCCTTCTGCCTTGAGGGAGCGCTTTGATATGGTGGTTTCTTGCGGCCTTGCTGAGCATTTTGAGGGAAAAGACAGAAGAAAATGCATAGCCTACCATAAAACTCTTCTTAAGAAAGGAGGCTTCGCTTATATCAGCGTGCCTCATCGGATATCACCTTTTTATTGGCTGGTCAGAATTACCCGGCACCTCCTTAGAGTATGGTTTGTGCCTTTAGAGGTCCCCTTTTCGAAGCGGGAGTTAAAAGGGCTTGCTCGCAAAGTAGGCTTTCAGCAGATGCAAGTAATCGGATTTGCTTCACTGAAGAGGGACTTGACGGTTTATAGCCAGGGCTTTGTATCCGCGATACTCGAGGCGCTCCCTCAGTCATTTTTTAAATCGTTGCGAAGATGGAGAAAAGATACAAAGCAAGAAACAGAAAAAGAAGTATATGTTCAATCGCCCCAGCAGATAAAAGAATATTGCCGGAATGCGGCGGAACACATCCATTTTCAGGGTAATAGAATCCGCAAAGACACCATTGACAGCATATGGAGTTCAGCCTTAATACTTTTTGCTTTTAAGTGAGCTGATAGCGAGGTCGATCAGGGTTAGTGGCAGGATGCACTATGGATACATGTAACCAGACAGAAAGTAGCTTATTCGCGAAGGTTGTTCAGGGAGGATTCTGGGTTTTTGTTTTGCGTGTTGCCGATAGGATTTTTGATTCGGTAAGGCTCATTGTCCTGGCAAGGCTCCTTGCGCCCGGAGATTTTGGTTTGCTGGGCATATCGCTTCTGGCTTTGTCAATGTTTGAAACTTTTTCTCAAACCGGCTTTGCTGCCGCGTTGATACAGAAAAAAGAAAATACCGAGCGTTATCTCGATACGGCATGGACGATTGAGCTGATCAGGGGTTTTATCCTGTGCGGCCTTCTTTTTGCCGGTGCGCCTCTTGCGGCTGTTTTTTTTAAAACTCCCCCGGCTACGCCAATCGTGAGAGTACTCGCGTTTATTCCCTTGTTAAGCGGCTTTAAAAATATCGGTATAGTATATTTTAAAAAGGAGTTGGAGTTTCATAAGGAATTTATTTATTCTTTTGTTCAGACATTTTCTGATTTATTGGTAGCGTTAGGAGCAGTTTTAATTTTGCGTAATGTTTGGGCGCTCGTACTTGGCCTATTGGCTAGGAATATCGCTGGGCTTGTTTTTTCATACATACTCCATCCCCACAGGCCGAAGATAGAGAGAAATTGGGCCAAGGCAAAGGAGCTTTTCGGTTTTGGGAAGTGGGTAGTAGGCTCGCAGATATTAGTTTTTTTAACGTTGCGGGGAGACGCCTTGTTTATCGGCAAACTGCTCGGGGTTACCGCCTTGGGATATTATCAGATGGCTTGCCGCTTCGCGGAGATGCCGACCACTGAAATTACCAATGTAATTTCGCAGATAACCTTTCCTGCGTATTCTAAAATACAGGATAATATCCCTCGGTTACGGGAAGCATACCTGAGAGTTTTGCAGATTGTAGCATTTTTATCTTTTCCGGCAGCGGGACTCATCTTTGTTTTTGGAGCCGATTTCATTGATATATTTTTAGGAGAAAAGTGGCTGGCAATGGTCGAGGCTATGCGGATTTTAGTCTTTGCGGCTCTGTTGAGGTCAATAGCGGGGACCACTGGTTCGATATTCTCCAGCGTGGGCAAACCTAAAATTAATTTTATCTGGCAAGGGGTGCGATTGGGTATTATGCTGGCCTTGTTATATCCCTGTACGATTACCTGGGGTATTGCCGGAGCGGCAACGGCAGTATTGTCAGGTATTTTTATTTCAAATATTGGCTTTAGTGTCAGCGCTTTAAAAATTACACAATGCAGGATAGGCGCGTATGGTAAGCTTTTGTTGCACCCCCTGATAAATACGCTGGTTGTGGTTTTAGTTATTTTTGTTTTAAGGTTTACACTTGACACCTCTGGAGTCCCGGGGTTTTTCACAGCTTTGGCCATCGCTCTTCTTTTGTATCTTACCCTGTCGTATGTGTCGAGCCGTTACCTCAATTATAAAATCCTCGATGTATTTTGGGGAAGGCGATAATGAAGCAACAAGGGACAGAGCAGTATTTCACCATACGCTATGACAAAAAGGAGCGGTTTTTTAGTTATTGGTACCAAATTAACGAGATAGCCATACTCAAGCCCGCAAGGGTCCTTGAGGTGGGCATAGGCAGCCGGTTTAGCTCAAACTATTTAAAAGAAAAGGGGGTAAATATAGTGACAGTGGACGTTGCGAGAGGACTGCGGCCCGATGTGCAGGCGGATGTGCTTCATCTTCCTTTTGGTGATGGTTCTTTTGATGTTGTGGCTTGCTTTGAGCTCCTCGAGCATCTGACGCGCCACTCGGCGAGCGACGAGCACCGCCCGGCCATGCTCGACGATCTCGTCTCGTTCGGCCGCCGTCTCGGCGACGGCCTTCTTCCAGCGACGCCTTTCCTCGGGCGTTAATTCGCGCCGCACTCGCTTCGCCTCTCGCTTAGCCATCACTGCACCTCATAG
>CAYNSZ010000010.1:13194-15749 GCA_964400075.1 uncultured Planctomycetia bacterium | reverse complement strand
TTTTTGTTCGCATATAATATATTGCGTTATGGATAAATATGTAACATTTTGCTATCGTAATGTCGAACTCCTCGGCTCATTGCTGCTGCGCCGTTAGGCGCAAAATACCCTTCCTACATACTCAAAATTGCTGTTTTTTTAGTTTACTACCACGGAGAGAAAAGTCAATCGGTATGATAGGCGAGTTAAGGCCTTGAAAAACCTTGCCCTCGGAAGCGCTGAGCTTATAGAGCGGCTTTAAAACCTCAGAGGGCGCTTGCGGTATAGAGCCGCTCAAAGACCTCGACTACCTCTGGGTCGTAGTGCCTGCCTTTATACAGCCTCAATTCATTATACGCCGCTTCTCTACTGAGCGCCGGCCGATAGGGCCGGTCGCTGGTCATGGCATCGAAGGAATCGGCTACCCGGATGATACGGGCAAAAAGATGGATCTTACTGCCTTTCTGGCCTGAGAGATAGCCCGTACCGTCAAAGTTCTCATGATGATACAGGATCCCTGAACAAATATCTTCACCCAACCATTCCCGCACCGGCGTAACAATCTTTAGACCCGTAAGCGGGTGTTGATTGATAATCCTGCGCTCCTCTTCGGTAAGCGGCCCGGGCTTAAGCAAGATGCTGTCGGGAATCGCTATTTTACCGACATCATGCAGCTGGGCGCTCCAATTGAGGTTGTACAGGCCATCGGAAAAATCATGCAGCGGCACCGGAAGCTGTTCTCCAATGAGCGTCGTAAGCCTGGCAACCCGTTCGGTATGGCCACGGGTGTAGGGGTCTTTGGCTTCTATGGCGCTGATAACCGTATTTTGCGATGCGACGATGAGGCGGGTCTTTTCCTTCTTGAGCATAAAATCATGCAGCGTCCGGGCGATGCCGCTGGCGAGCGAATAAAATATCTCCAAATCCTCACGGGTAATTATCTCGTTGGGATTCAGCTTGTGGCCGAGATTTATCACGGCCAGGAGGTTGCCTTCGCAAAAGCTCGGTATGCAGATTTCGGCGCCTACGCGGTACATCTGGCGCACGGCCGCGCTGAGCCTGCGCGCCTCTTCGACAGCCAAAACGTTTGCCTGGGCATTGTACTCGAGCTCGCTGCGCACCAGGGGCGCCCGGAGGCTACACAGCATTTGTATCAACGGGTTGTGTTCGCTCAGGATCATATTCAGAGGGAGCTTCTTGCGGTTGGGGCTGCGCGAAAAATCTCTTGCCAGCGTATAGCGTTGGCTGGGTGAGTCCCAAATAAACACACCCACGTAATCCAGGCGCACCCAGGAACTGAAATCGCGGATGAGATAGATAATAAGCTCGTTCATGTCCTTCGCCGCCGAAATCCGCTGGGCTTCTTTTTTTAGGATGGGCCGGTAGAAAAACTTGCGGGAAATCTCCTCTTCATGCAGAAACGTCACAAAATGCACGAATTTTAACAGTCCGACGCCTACGCCACAAGAAATGACAATCGGCAGGAGTATCCAATTATTTCCCAGCAGGGGATAAAAAAAAGGCTGTAGATAGAAGGAACCGAAATAGATTATGCTCATAGAAACGGCGAAACCGACCGCGGTCAACGATATTTTTTTGACGATAATCTCGATGTCCAGTAGCCGGTATTTGATTACGAAAAAAGCTGTGGAAATGCCAAAAATCAAGAGAGGGACAAATCCGAATGGATAAACATTAATACCGTAGTTGGGAAGATAGTCAACCGTTGAGGCAAGGACCAGGGGCACGGTAATCAAAAAGTATTTTATTCTTTTGCGGTTGTAGGGAGAGGTTTCTTTCCGGTATTCCAGAAACAAAAGCCGCAGCGACAGGATAAACGGCACTGCCCATACCGGTAAAAATACCGTATAATATATCCCCACCAGGGGGCGACTCCCCCAGGGAAAGGCCTGAACCCCTAAAATAACATTGTTGCCGACAAGCGCCCAAATCCCATAGAGAGCAAAAAGGCAGTAAAAAAAAGGAACAGTCTTTTTACGCGGTAAGTTAAGAAAAGAAACAATAAAATGATACAGGGCGGCTGGAATAAAAATTACTCCGGCATACGCTATCTTGATCAGGTACAAAATGGTTTGGTAATCGGTTAGGTTGTAAGCGATACAGTAGGAAAGCTGCCAGAGGCCGCTGGTTGAGCCTAAGATAAAAAAACTTTTGCTGATCCGGGAATGCCTGCTTTTGAATAAAACCAGCAGGGGTAAGCCAAAAAATATAATGGCAGTGAATAATAAAGGCAGGGAGTGTATATTAAATCCTGTACTCATGAGACAACTTGTGGAGGCGGATAGGAGCGGTTATGGCCGCCCAAGTGAAATAATTCATGCATCACTCCTTTACAGTACAGAGTAGAGAGGAGAGAGAAAAGAGTTTTAATTTTCTCTCTCTACTCTGTACTCTCTACTTATTTATGTGCCAGTGCTACTCATTATACACAAAAATTGCAGCCTTAGGCAGTAATATTGGGATTGGTTCCATCGGAAACAAAACGGTATGGTCAAAGGGGCTGGTTCAGTTTGAATAAATGAGTACCGGGAAAGGATTGGTACTATGAGGAACGG
>CAYNSZ010000010.1:0-13094 GCA_964400075.1 uncultured Planctomycetia bacterium | reverse complement strand
CTGGTTCAGTTTGAATAAATGAGTACCGGGAAAGGATTGGTACTATGAGGAACGGTCAGCGCGCGCCTATTCAACGAAGCGCCAGGTCGGCGCCCGTTCTTCCGGCGCTATGATGGAGGGGTCTTCTTGATAAACCGGGGCTTTACGGCCTACAAAGTTTTCCGTCTGCTTTCTCGGCCCCGATTCTCCGGACGGCTGGCCGCCGGATGAACCCGGCTGCCAATCGGAGGAACCCTGCTGTCCGCCGTCTGAACTCGGTTGCCAACCGGCAGAACTCTGCTGCTCGCCCGATGAGCCCTGTTGCCCGCCTTGAGGCAAGCTCTGCCGCTCTCCTGAAGAAAAACTTTGGGGCCATTTGGAAAAATCTTTCTCCTCGGCTATAGTGGATTCATCTTCCTCCTCAATAAGGTTTCCCCAGTTAGAGAAATTTTTTCCCTTCTCCTGCCCCGGACTGCGCTGGCTGTCTTGCGGAACAACAGGCCTGCGCCAGTCATTGAAATCCTTTTCTTCGGCTCTGGTCTCGGGCGCTGATTTATCGGACATCTTGCCCCAGTTTGAGAAGTTCTTCTCATCGGCCTTAACCGGCGGGTCAGCCTTAACCGGTGGAGTATCCAGGGCAACCTGGTCCCGCCAGCCGTCAAAGTCTTTTTCCTCGGCTTTCACCTCGGGGCTTCTTTTATCAGACATCTTGCCCCAGTTTGAGAAGTTCTCCTCATCGGCCTTAACCGGCGGAGTGTCTAAGGCGACCTGGTCCCGCCAGCTATCGAAATCCTTTTCTTCGGCTCTGGTCTCGGGCGCTGATTTATCGGACATCTTGCCCCAGTTTGAGAAGTTCTTCTCATCGGCCTTAACCGGCGGGTCAGCCTTAACCGGCGGAGTATCCAGGGCAACCTGGTCCCGCCAGCCGTCAAAGTCTTTTTCCTCGGCTCTGATTTCAGGGGTTTTTTTATCGAACGCCTTATCCCAGCTTGAAAAGCTCTTATCATCGGCCCTGGCTGGTGGAGCGTCTAAGGCGACCTGGGCTTGCCAGTTCTCAAAGTCTTTATCTTCGGCAATAATCTGGGGGTTTTCCTTAGCAAGGGGGGAACCCCACTGCGGATAGCTTTTCTCATCAACAGCCAAAATGGAATAATCGCTGGAGACTCGGCCCCGCCAATCGGAGCCATCATCCTTAGTGACTATGGCATCATTCTCCTTGGCAAGCGGGGCTCCCCAACGGGGATAACTCCCCTCATCGGCAATATAATCGGGGCTGGCGTCCGGCTCTTGGGCTTCAGGGGATGGAGAGCCTTCTTTGGCTTCAGCCTGCATGGCAGCGATTAATTTCTGCCTCCATTCGATAGTGGCCGGAGTCAAATCAATAGACTTACCTTGGCCGCTAGAACCCGCTTCGGCGGCGCCTGAATCAAACGACTCCGGGGAAGCATAGGGCCAGGGCTCTTTAAGGAGCGTATCAAGCTTTGCTTCGGGCGCTACTTTTGGATTCTGCTCTTGAAATGGTGTGTCTTGCGGCCCCTGAAAATTGTCGCTATCTGGGTCATTCCATTCCCAGCTGCTGACCGGGGGACCGTAATCTGAAGGGGAATGGCGAGCATCGTAATGATAATGACGACTACTGGGGTTGTATTCCATAGTCCCAAAGTTGACACTTCCCTGGCTGTAGCAGGAAACAGAAAGCAGTAAAAGAAAAATTAATGCGTAAATTCTCGCCATTGTGCCTCCCCCTGTGCGAACAAAGACCTCCTTTTAAATATATAATAAAAGAGAGGTGGTTTTCAAGCTTTTCCCGTATATTTTTTTAAGCGTTTACAAAATAGTTGAATAAGCACGGCTCAGCCTGAAAAACCATTGTCGTTATTAGCAAAACCTATCTCAAGGCTGCTAACTCCTCTCAATATATATAGGTAGGCTGGGTTCTATTGTAACATAGCAGCTCGAACTTGGTAGGATTAAATTGCGGCTGCATGCGGCCATTACTCATGCGGCCGTGGGCAGTACCCGAACGGGTAATAATCTGGAGGCGCAGTTTGCTCAGCAGTATTGCCTGAATATAAGGTCCAGGGTCGTCTTGAGCATGACTGTACCGTCTTGATAGTTGCTGACTTTGGGGATAAATGCTGCGATCTTCAGCCGGCCCGCTTCATGCATCGTTTTCTGGTCGAAATAAGCGCTGTAAACAACAGCCGGAATCATAATCTGGGTGGCTCTAATGGTCTCCAAAAGCCCTATTCCATCCACACCCGGCATAAGGTAATCAACCACAATGGCTCCAATGTCATCATCGTTAATCTTGTCCAGCGCTTCATCCGCGCAGCTTGCCGATACGACCTGATATCCCCAGGAGCGTATGACCTTAGCCATGAGCAGCAGAAAATCCTTTTCGTCATCGACAAACAGAACCTTGTCTTTCACCTCGCCCCTCCCAACACAAGCCTGAAAACATAAAGCCGGGTTACCTGAATTATTCAAGTAACCCGGCTACCCTTATGGTAAAAACACGAATTGCCACGAATTTAAGACGAATTACCACGAATAAAAAAAGAGAGTCATAATTTATTCGTGGTCATTCGTTTCTTCCTTCGTGATCATTTGTGTTTAAAAAAGGACCCGCGGCTTTGCGCCCTCCGGTTACCCGGAGTTTACCCTCTCTTATACATAGCTAAGCATTTGACTATACCATATTGAGGGGATTCAAAACAATACCAATGAAAGGAAAAAATTGATTATCTGAAAACGCTTCGCCTGCCTGCGTTCGCCCCGTGCTGCGGGGCTCACTCCGGGCTACATTTTATCGAAGGTAAATTTACCCTTTTTTTGGTTCTGCCGGTTCTCTTCTTCCTGTTCTCTCTTCTTCATCAGCCGATATGCGTTACCGCCTGAGGCGTCCCCGCCGCCCATCAGGAGATTTTGTTCCTCAAAATTTTCCAGCAGCTGCCAAGGACGGTCGCCGAGCAGCTTTCTGATCGCCTTCAATTTTCGTTCGTAATATACGATGTGTCGCTGCGTGTCTTCGGGCAATTTCTCCTGGGCCTCTTTTTCCTCCTCTTTGGTCAGCCGGTCTTGATCGCTTACGAAAAAGAGCTCCATAACCCCCTGCCAGTACCTGGCCATTTCGGTATTGTTTACTTCCTCTGACCGGCGAATCTCGTTTTGAATGTCTTTCTCAATCATGCTGAAAATCTCGGCAATTGTCTGCGAGCGGGCTGAACGCGAACGCAGCTCATTCAAACGTTCATGGGCGAGATGATATTGCTCAACCAGATAATAGAAACGGTCTTTTTTCACGAATCCTCCCTCTTTTACGGCCCCGCCTTGGGCCTGACGCTACGAGCTTTGTTTCTGGGCCTCTTTATTCTTCTTTTGATACTCTTCAATCTTGCGTTTCAAAGAATCGCTCATGGTAAACTCCGTGTCGGATTCGGAATCCTTTTGTATGCCAAGGCGAAAATCCCGTACTTTTTTAGAATTCTCCCGCAACTTCCAAATACAAACCACCAGAATCACCGCAAGGACCGCGACCATCGCCATATCCACTCTCCTTGCTTATCGGCGCCCTATCTTCTTTCAGATTTTCTAGCCCACTGTAAAATACCTGTTGTATTTATCATACTACCGGTGAATAATTTCTTCAATTAAAATAATGGCAAAACCCTCTGGCTACCAGCTCGTTTTACAGAAGCGAAGTCCTCCCATAGCTTACGGCGTAATCGCACGGCGTACAAAAGGAGGAAAGCTATTTAAAACTGAACTTTCTTTTGGTAAACACGCTGAGACAGGCATCGACAACCTGGGGATCATAGAAGAGGCTTCGCTTCTCGCTAATTTCATGCAGCGCCGCGTCAATGCCCAGGGCAGGCCTATACGGCCGGTGAAAGGCCATGGATTCAATGACATCGGCAACATTCAGGATTTTTGCTTCGAGCATAATCCGGTCACCTTTAATGCCCTGGGGATAACCGCTACCGTTGAGGCGTTCATGATGCTGGAGAACGATTTGCGCTACCGGCCAAGGGAATCTTACCGGACTTAATATCTCATAGCCGATTTGCGGGTGAGTCTTGATTATGCTGAATTCGATATCAGTTAATTTACCCGGTTTACTCAATATCTCAGCGGGAACGCAGATCTTGCCGACATCGTGAATAATCGAGGCGATATATAAACCCCTGACCAGCTCGCGCTCAAGCTTCATTTCTTTGGCTATGGATGTGGCCAGCTGCGCCACCCGGCGCTGATGGCCGGCGGTATAAGGGTCTTTGCGTTCAGCAATAGTAGCCAGGGCAGCGGTTGTCTCCTCCAGCACTTTACGGGTACGCGATTCCTCATGTGATCTTTGACCCAGCCGGGCGCTGGTATATAAACCCGCGATCAAAACCACGAACAGGAAGAGCCCGAATAAACCGGCCAGGCGGTAAACCTGGATTTTGGTGGTCGGGCTGAAAAGAATGAACGACCAGCCATCAGCGCCGAAAGAAAGCCTGTTTACCAGAAACGTCCGGCCATTCAGACGGCTATAACTCTTATTACGAGGCTCAGGGCTGGTAAACGCCGGCAAGGCACCCTGCCCGAATTCCCGGGGATGGCTTGATAGTAAAATAACGCCTTCAGAGTTGACCAGGAAGCAATGGGCATTTTCGATGAAATACGCACTTATGGTGCCAAGACGCATATCCATGTCTTTTTTTATTACCGCTACGCCGGCGATACGGTCTTCGTAATCCCGGACGGGAACGCTGATAAAAAGACTGTGCTCTGCGTTTGCCCCACCACTGAAAAATCCGCCAGCGGTGCCCCGTAAAACATTCTGGAAATAAGGCTGGTGGGCATGGGAATCGCCTTTCAGGGAATTGCCGGTTTCACTGCGGTTTGAGACGGCAACCGCAACGCCGCTTTTATCCAAAAGAAAACATCCTGAGGTGTTTAATATTTTATTATATTTTTCCAAAATTAAATCTGCCCGCTGAATATCCCGGGGGCTTTCGGTTGCCAGTGCCGCTGTAATCCAAGACGAATCAGCCATAATCTGGAGCGTACGCGCAAGTTCCTTAATCTCGCCGCCAAGAGCATCAGCCAGAGCAAAAACCAGGGTCTGGCCTTCTTTAATAATCTGCTGTTTCGCCCAGGAACCCAAACCCATCGCGACGAGAAAACCGCAGATGGCCAGGGTAGTTGAAAACACGAGCACCCTGACCATAGATTTTAAATGTAAGTTATTGTTAATCAATATGTTATGCATAATAATTTTTTGCCAAATGTATAGCATAAATATAGCATATAGAAGGGTGAGTTTAAAGGCGCAGGCAGCTATTTTTGAAAACGCTTCCGCCTGCGCAGGAGAGTTCCGGCAGAATAAACCCAACCGGATATTGCGGTGCCAGAAAAATTCCCCTCGTATTCCAACGTGCGGCTACGGTATGACTAAAACTTACACGCGGAGTGCCCGGATTACTTTTTCAACACGTAATGGAGAAGCGTATCGTCAGCCTTAGCCAGCCTGCGGCAGGTCTCACGGGCGATGTTTAAAATGATGAGGCCGTAGATATCGGGATGGGAATTGTAAAGGGATAGCAATGCTGTCCCCGCCAGTACGATCAGCTCTGTTTTTTCCACCGCTACGGCGCTGGCAGTATGCGGCTGGATGCCGATGAGTGAGCTTTCTCCGAAACAGTGGCCGACATCAAATTCAATCAGCTCAAGCACCGCATCACCGCCGTCGAGATAGAGCTTCACTCTGCCTGATTTCACGATATAGATATGAGACGGGGGACCGCCCTGGCGGAAAATAAGCTCGTCTTCGTTGTAGCTCACCTGCTCAAGGACCCGAAAAACAAAATAGAGCTGCGCTTCGCTTAAGCCGGCAAAAACCGATATTTTGTTCAAAATCGACAGCACACTTTCAATACCGGTAAGGGGGTAGTAAATCTTGCCGCTCAACATCATCTCATTCGTCTGGAGGTTGAGCTGGTTTCGGAGCGACGTAGGTACCGCCGGTCAAAAAAACCGACAATCTCCCTGATGCGGTAGCATACCTGACGCTGCCTCGCTTTTGCCAGTCATCCACAAGCAGTATTCCGTCAATGCGCCGATCGACCAGACGGGCTATATTCTCAGGTATGTACCAGATATCAGCGTAATTGCCTTCACCGCGGCGATCAATGGCACCGTTACCGTCTAGATCAAATCCCCGTGACGAATCTATGTAATTATGGATGCGGACCGTGGCCTGATACGGCACATCCATCGCAAGCAGATACTGGGTAATATAGGGCCCATTCCAGCTCGGGGACCCTGATTCCCTCGTGAGATTGCGCGCCAGGTACTGCGACGGCCCGACATCGCTGAACTCCATGGGATAGGCGCCCACGTCAAAATAATACCGCTGGCAGGCGCGCTGCAGGATGTCAATCAGCTGCACCATTTCTTTCACGTTGGTTTCAACCTGTACGCTATGAATGCCCTGGACTGCGGCAACCGCCACGATGACGCCAAGAATGACCGCAACGGTCAACCGGCCCAAGAAAAGAGATGGCGCGGGTCGAACCTCCTGCGGTAGCTCTATCCCGCTCTTATATTTTTTAGCCTTTCTTTTGTGGCCTTTTTTGCGCTTGCTCATTACGGCAGGACAGGCTAATCGGAGAAATACCCCTCAAATCCTGATACGTGCCTAATCAACGGGTTTAGGGGTGTCGGTAACCTCGTGCACTTTGTTCCTTAAGAAATAGACAACGATCCTTTTGCGGCCTTCGAAATTATAAATCCAGGTTTCGTTCTGCTGGCCGGTGATAATACGGGAGGGATTACCCAAAACATTCATAACCTCGGTCATGGAAAAGCCCTTCTCGATATCACCATGCGGGGTCAGATATACAATCGTATCCTCGGTCTTGCCGGAAAGCCTATCAAAATAGGTGGGCGGGATCGCAGTCATGCTGATACTTTCCCTGGGTTTGGCGGGCGGCGTGGCGCAGGCGGCAAGCGCAAGCGTTAAAAGAGCTGGGAATAGCCGTTTCATTCTTTTTTTGTTTTCATGGTATCAATCAACACTAAACCCACGGCAATGGTCGGTAAAGACACAAAAAGCATCGCCTGCCAGTCAAAGCCCGAAGGAGCGCCTGCTTGTTGCTGGTTCGTCAGCACATCCTCCATGCCGCTGACGCTGCCGGGGCGGGACGGCCTATAGGAAATCAACAACGCTCCCAGCACAACGACCAACATAATCACCAGAATCATCGATTGTCTGGAATTCATCCGTTCCTCCTTTCATGAGCAGATGACTTACGCGAGTTTACCTTCGAGCGTAAGTCATAGTCCCCCACCACGTTTGGTGTTCGTTTATTTCTAAACATCTCTTTTTCCCTCACCACGTATCTAAAAGTGGTGGGGGGTCTCCGCCACCTTAATTTTCTATCTGGGCGGATCCGCCTTCGGCGGAAAATTCGACTATACGTTTTTTCAAGACGAAGACGCAGAAAAAAACGTAAGTCTCATTTGACCTCCTTGCTGACGGGATACGCAAGGCTTACACGCCTCGTGGCCTATTTAATGAAGATAAGGTATACAGCCACGGTGATACAAAATAAAATAACGATGCTGAACACGGGGCGGCTGATAATTGCGCGCAGTACACAGCCGAAGCAGTATCCGTGAAAGTCAAGCACGCTCCTCTTTGGCATGCCGCAACTCCGGCAAAATTCATCATAATACCGTCGTCCGTATTGAGCTGCCATGGCCAAACCTGTAGGCAAACAGCACCCGGCACTCTCTGCCCGCTCTGGTTTTTCTTCCGGAAAGCCCGGTCATATTGTACCATTAATCCTTGAAAGAAAAAATAATCTCTTCGGAACTAAAGCTGCGAAGCTCCTTGAGGTTTTCCTCTGCCGGCGCTGCGGGGATCTCACGGGGTTACGGTTCAAACGCCGTTGCCATAATCTTTTCAATCATGCGGACGTACGTATAACCTTTTTTGTAAGCCTGGCGGCAGAAACCGCTGTCTTCGTTGATGTCCGGATTGGGATTGACGTCCAAGACATAGTTTTTTCCATCCTGTTTGCGGAAATCAACCCGGTAATAGCCCCGGCAGCCGAAGAGCTTACCCACGGACACCGCTACCGCGGTCAGGCCCTGAAAATCAGGGCAAGAACCAGCATCGCAGACCAGCGGTATGATTAACTTATACTCTATGCTCCGGCTTTCCCACTTCGAATGATAGGTAATAAACGGGCTGGGCGACTCGGAACGGCTATAGTCGATGACCGAGACCGCTAAAACTTCAAAAGGATAATTTCCGATAAGACCTACGCTATACTCAGGGCCGCCGACGAATTCTTCAATGAGTAACCCCTGAGGAAAATGCTCCAGTTTACGGGAAACAGCGCGTTTGAGCTGCGCGGCATCCATGATCAGGGATTCTCTGTCAATGCCGATACTGGCGTCCTCACAACAGGGTTTCACAAACGCCGGATAGGAGACGTCTGCCTCATCCAGGGTTCTTGCATCCTGGATAAAAATTCCCGAGGGAACATCGATACCTGCCTGACGCAATTTTTCCTTAGTTCTAACCTTATTCAAGCACAGGGCGAGGGTTTCAGAAGAATTACCCGTATAGGGTATGCCGGATTCATCAAGAATCCTGACAAAATCAGCTTCGCTCTGGCAGGTGCTGCTGTAGCCTTCAAAGAGGTTAAACACGCCTACCGGATGCCTGTCGCTGAGAACGGCGCGCAAGCCCGTGGCATCGGAAAAATCCTTGCGTTCTATTTCAAAGATATCAGCCTGATAACCGAGCTCGACCAAAGCCTTACGCACAGAACCAGCGCAGCGCCGGGTATCGGCGACATCGAGCCGGCGCTGGTTCTCTTTCGCCAAGGTAATGATTACTGGTTGGGAAGGCATTTTTTACACAAGAGGCCGGATGAAGCTTTCGGCTTCCACGGGAAGCCTAAGCGCTGGCAGGCCTGCGCAAGAATTAAGGCGATGAGGTCGCTGTAGGTGCCGCCGTTAAGCCGGTACAGGATGGGTAAATCGCTATAATGAGGCGAGAGGCCGGGCAGGGGGTTGACGTCAATAACTCTGGGGATATCATGGCCATCGAGCCTGAAATCGATACGGGCAATGTCCCGCAACTCAAGAGCTGAGTAAGCCTTAAGGGCGCTTTCGGCGACCCGCTGTTGCAGCGGCTGAGGGATATCGCGCTGGGCCACGTAGACAACTTTTTCTTTCCAGTCCCGTTTCACTTCAAGCGAGTAAATGAACTGTTCCTGGCTTTGACGACGAAAACCGATTTTCATCATGCCCAAGAGTTTAGGCTCACCGTTGCCGTAGATAGCGGCGGTTATCTCGTCTTTTTCCAAAAACTCCTCGATGACCGCTGGCTGCCGGTACATATCGAAAACCTGTTGGATCCGGCTTACGGCCTGGTTTACGTCAGTTACCAGCGAATTAAGAAATACCCCCTTGGAAGAGCCTTCCCAGCGCGGTTTCACGATATAGGCCTTTGCCTGCCGAAATATGTCTTTCAGCTGCGCAAGCTCATCCGGCCCCGATACCATGTGCATCATCGGCACCGGAACCCCTGCCGCGCTCAACCGCAGCCAGGTAAGGTACTTATCCAGGGTTATCCCTAAAGCGATAGGGTCTGAACCGGTGTAGGCTATACCTAAGCTTTCCAGCATGCAGGGAACCTGGGACTCCCGGCCGCGGCCTGAGCCGATGCCCTCGGCGATATTCAGGACGAGGTCTATAGCTTGAGTCCTGATCCGCTCAAAAAAAGTGCCGTCGTGGGGAAGCCTGGCGGTTTTCAAACCGAAGGAAGCAATGGCCGCCTCGAGCGCTTCAATCGTAGCCAGCTCGTCATATTCCTCGTACTGGTCGCTCGAGGCACCGGGAGGCTTGAGATTATAGGCAATGCCTATGGTCTCAAGGTTTCGGGAGGTATGCATAACCGCGGAGCTTATTCGCACGGATGTTGATAGACGAAGCTTTCATTTTTGTAGTTGCGCAAGACCAGCCTTCCCGGGGCAAGCGAAAGCAGATAGTTGGGACCGAGCGGTATTTTGCCTTTGCCGCCCACGCCGTCGACGACAAACGTAGGCACGCACATACCTCCGGTATGGCCCCGCATCTTCTCGATGATCTCAATGCCCTTGAGCACCGAGGTGCGAAAATGGGACGCACCCACGACCGGGTCACACTCAAAGAGGTAGTACGGCCGCACCCGGATACTTTGGAGTGCCTGGCAGAGCTGGAGCATGACCGCCGGGTCATCATTGATACCGCGCAGCAGCACCGACTGATTGCTCAGCGGTATGCCGCAGCGCTGTAACTTTCTGCAGGCGGCGGTTGAGGCCGCGGTAATTTCACGGGGGTGGTTAAACTGCATATTAATCCACAGTTTGCTGAATTTAGGCAAAATGCCGCAGAGTTGTTTATCGATGCGCGAAGGCAAGACCACCGGCGCCCGGGTGCCGATACGCACAGATTGAATCGCGGGTATCTTGGATACCGCTGAGAGGATATATTCGAGCCGCTCCGTGGGCAGGGTAAGCGGGTCGCCGCCCGAGATGATTACCTCACGTATCTGTTTGTTCTGACGCACGTATTCTAAGGCTGACTGTATGTCATCAAGCGTCGGTTCAGGGACTCCACACCGCCACAAGCGCTTGCGGGTACAGTGCCGGCAATACATGAAGCAGCGGCCGGTGACCAGCAGTAAAACCCGGTCAGGATACCGGTGTACCAGGCAGGAAAGCGGCGACATCGACTCTTCAGACAGGGGGTCAACCATGCTGGTATCAGCGTCGGCCAGCTCTAAGCTAGAGGGAACGCACTGCTTTCTGATAGGGTCATCCGGGTCGTTTAAATCCTTGATGAGCGAAAGATAATAGTGGGGTACGCGGACATGATAGGTGTCAATAACCTGTTTCAGGGCAAGCGTTTCCTCTCCGGAGCCAAGCACAGGCTGAAGTTGAGAAAAGGTAGCGACTGATTCTTTATATTCAGCTTGCCAGTTTAAGAAGGTCTGGGTGAGGGAGAGACTAGTATCCGGAGGCTGGTCTTCAGAAGATTCTAAGGTTTCGCTGGTGAGAGGTTTGAAGTTTTTCTTCACGCAATCTCCTTTTGTCTTTTAGAAACGGTTAATAAAAATATCCTATCGCATGAAGCCGGCCTTCGGCTTCGCGGGGCTGTTTCGCGTTTTTACTCCGGGCGATCATACCGCAAATTTTCGTTTACCCAACCGCGTTACGTTCACTATCCGATTTAAATTTATCACTGTTTTCGTCAATGTCAATAATCTTTTTGATTTTTTTCAAAAAATTTTTACCGCGCAGGCCGCTACTTACCGGTAATGACGTAGACGCCCGCGCGCGTATCCTCGCGCAATTTATAACCGGTCACGTTACAGACTCTTCGCAATACCAAGTCCCAGGTCTCCATAACAATAGTGGTTGAAAATACCCTGCGCTGGTTGACGCTCTCATCCATGACGATGCGCAAGCCTGTCTTTACCTCCAGCTCATCGATCACATCTGCCAGGCTGCGGTTGGTGACCTTGAGGCGGTACATCTTTTTCTCTCGTATCCTGGTTTCTCCTAATTCTATGGAACCGCAGCCGAGGATAAAACAGCTCAGCAGCAAAACCGGTATCCATTTTTTATTCATTGTCCGAATCTCCTTTCTCTGGCAGCGCGGGCAAGGCGGCGCAAACGGCAAGAGCAAAAAAAGTCATGGATTTCCGTTGTCTTTTGATTGCAGCTGTTTTGAACGCATCTTTTTGAGAATCTCCTCCTTGGTAAGGATGTGCTTTTCTTCGATGGGTAGCGGGGCCTTTTCCTCCGAGTAAATCCGCAGATATTTATCGATGAGGCGGGTGAGCGTCTGTATTGGGACCGGTTTCATCAGGTAATCAACCGCTCCGTACCGCTGGGCTTGGAAAAACGACGCGGTATCGCGTTTCGCTGAAAGCATGACCACGGGGATTCGCTTATCAGCTTTCGATGTTTTTTTCAGCTTCAGGAGAAGCTTTATACCGTCCATCTCGGGCATAACGATATCAAGAAGCACCAGGTCGGGCTCTGTCCGGGAAAATATCGCCAGGGCTTCTTTGCCGCTTAAGGCGGCGTCGACTTCGTATTTGCCGAGCGCCTCAAGATTAGCTCTCAGAAAAAAAACAAAATCAGCTTCATCGTCAACAATAAGGATTCTCTTTTTCATAGCCTCTTAAAGCTTATATAGTCACATTATAGCACTTAAGCTGGGGCTGCGGAAGGGTGTTACTGAGATGGGAAAAGACGCTACCGTAAGATGAGCGAGGGTTTTCTCAGAATAAATATGGCGGGCTTGATGAACAGAAAAAGGGGCCATTGCGGGTTACGAAAGGGATTTTTCGCGGATAAACTGCTCAAGGGTGGGATCGAACCAGAGGAACCTGACGCCGATTTGGTTGGCTAACGAATCCGGGATAGGCTTGACCCAGACAACTTCGCCTTTGATGGGTATGCCGTCATAGGAATAGGGCATGCGGACAATCAGCTCAAGGGCCTCAGTCCGCTCAAAAGCGCCCTCCGCCCGTAAGAGCATCCCGCTCAAGCTGATATTTTCTGTACGGGAGTATTCGTAATCGCTATCGGTGCCTGAAGGCCGGCAATTGACCTGCAGGTCACAGTTCACGCGCGCAAAATTCCTGCGCTCCGGGCCAGCATAGTCCGGCATGTTGCCTTCCCCTCCTTTAATAAGCGGTCACCAGTACCCTTATTAAAGTACTCCATTTAAAAATAACACGCCAGCCTGTTTTTTTCAAACTATCTTAACCGGAGATTCGCCGGATGAACGGACAGCCACAATAAACATTTACTTTTTGAAGGGTGTAAACGCTTTCTCAGGAACGCGGGAAGTATGAGGCAGGATCCGGCAGCAAAAGCCGCTTGGACCTCTGGCGGCAACGATTGGTTCCACTCAATAGCAAAGAAAGCTCATAGAATCGCTGCCGGCGGCAAGCGGGGCTTTGTGCGGAGCCAACACGCCGAAAGAGCTTGTGCTTATCATAACGCAGCCGGGCATACCAGGACAGGCATTGCCGCCGTTATCATGGCTGATAA
>CAYNSZ010000009.1:9026-15847 GCA_964400075.1 uncultured Planctomycetia bacterium | reverse complement strand
AATCCCGGCCAGGGCGCAGATCAAAGCCCGGGTAAAAGAACGGTGAATCAAAAAAACGCTATCAAAATGCTTCTGCCGCAGCAAAGCAATGAACGCTAACCTGTTCCAGATGCTTCTCTGGCTGTTTTTCTCATCAAAGAGGATTATTTCATCAATAAAAGGATTATCTTCATAGACACCCTTCACCCGTTCAACGCACATACATGCCAGATATGACAAAGGAAAGGCGCTTTTTAAGGCCTTGAATGCCGGAGTGGTCAAGACCGCGTCTCCCAGCCAGTTTACTGTAACTACCAGTATACGTTCCATAAGCTGTAATCAATGGCTTCAAGCGGCTTCAATACGGATTTTTCGGCCGCTTGAATATATTGTAATGACCGCTCAATTTTGCCCACAAACGGATCCCGGTATCGCGATTGGTTACTTTAATCCTTCTCAAGGCAAAACGATTCAGGGTTCTGTCAAAACCGCGGTTAGTGGTACAGGCACACACATACCCGGCTGCTTTGACTTCATCGATGATTTGCTCATTAAAACCGCCGATGGTATAAGAAAAAATTTCGATCGTACGGCCGAACTGTTCGGCAAGCTTAATCTTTGAACCGGCAATTTCCTCCTCGAGGACTCCCGGAACAGCCTCCGGTAAATACACTTCATTTAAAGTGTGTGAACCGATGCTAACCCTGCTCTGGGCAATAATCTCGCTGACCGTATCAGCCGCCAGATATCCCGGCGTTCCAAGCTTATTGGCGATTAAAAAAAATGTCGCCGGAAAATCAAACTCTTCCAGTATCTCAGCCGCTGCCGTATTATCTATAAGGCCGTCATCGAAGGTAATAATCACTGAATTTCGGGGGATTTTTCCTCCGTCTTTAAGGAGGCGGCAGTAATCGGCCAGGCTAAGGACGTGGTAGCCCCAGTGCTTTATGGATTCCATCTGCCGGTAGAAAACTTCCGGAGCTACGGCTGAATAGGTGTCAATTTTTGCCGCATCAAGCGAATGATACATAAGAATGGGGACTTCGTAATGGGAATAAAGAAAGATCCAGTACGAGGCTAAAAGCACGCACAACACTACGAGGACTTTACGCAGGCGTTTCACCATAGCAGCTCCCGGTAAACCTCCTCGGTATCTCTGGCCATGCGCTCAAGAGAAAATTCATGGACGTCTTCTCGCGCCTGGGTGGTGATCCTCTGACGCAATTGCGGCTGGGAAATGAGCTCCTCGATGGCGTCAGCCAGGGTGAGGCTGTTATATTGGTTAAAAAGAATTCCATTGTGGCGGTGCCGGATGATTTCAGGGATACCGCCGGTATTATAGGCGATAACCGGCACCCCTTTGGCAAAAGCTTCGATAATGGCAAAACCAAAACCTTCCTTTTCGGAAGGAACCAAGAGCAAGTCAAGAGAGTCAAGAAATTCATTGGGGCCACAGGTAACGAATTTAATCCGGCCGCTGAGGTTGTGTTTCTCGATACTGGCTCTCAGCCTTGCCTCCTCTTTGCCCCGGCCGGCAATGATAAAATAAAGACGATTGAAGCGTTCGCTCAACCGGCTGAAAGCCTCCACAGCCAAGGTATGGCCTTTCTCGGCAGAAATCCTGCCCAGCATCCCCATCAGAAAATCATCGCTGCCAAAACCCCAGACTCCGCGCTGGCTGCGCTGCGCAGATTTAGAAAATACGTTGATTCCGTTATAGACCACCCTGATCGCATCCCGATCCATCTCTAAATCCTGTACCAGGTGTTGCTTGACTGCGCGGCTGACGGCGATAGTCCGTATCCCCGCCAGCTTAAATGACTTCCTGAAAAAACTTACTTTATAATACCCGTGAAAGGCGCTGACATAAGGAATCCTGAAGCGCCGGTAGAGTAAATAAGCCAGAAATTGAGTTACCCGGGTGTTGGCGTGAATGATTTCAATAGGGTTCTTTTTGATAAACCGGGATAAAATACGGTACGACCTCCAGATTTTAAAGCTGGCTATTGACTTGGTGCGTATGGGTATGGTGACATGGGTAATGCCCGCTTGAGCAAGTTCTGCCTGCCAGTCGCCCCCGCAAGAAGCAACCCAGACCCGGCTGCCCCGGCCGGATAAACCCTTGGCAAGATTTATGATATAGCGGGAAATTCCTCCGGGATTAAGATGCGTTCCGATAAGCAAAACGTTCATGCTCATAGTTCGGATGAAGCTCCTTGTAGCAAGCTACAGGGTATCATCGGAGCGAAATTGCTTCTCAGCCAAAGGCTGATCCGCCTTAAAAAAAATAAGGTGGCGGAGAAGCCGAACACCCAACTCTGCTTCGCCCTTCAACGGTTAAGCGCTGGTAGGGCTTCGCAGCAGTTCTTCTTCCGCCTTCATTCTGCTTCGTTAAAACTACGCAGCAATGCCGCTGCGAAGCTTTAGCGTAGCAGGACATCCCCGCAGCAAGCCTCTTCTTCGCTGCTTCGCAGCTTCGAAGAAGCGCAGAAGAGTGCGGGGTATTCGGCGGAGAAGAATAAAACCTGTGGTTATCCATACAGGATCTCTTTTATTTTTGAAAAAACCTGCTGGGGATTTATTTTTTCAAGGCAGGCGCTCTCCAAGGAAAGCTTGCACTTGCCACGGTAGCAAAAAGAACACGGCATAGTTTCGCACATAACCTGGAGATTCTCGCTCGACACTACGTGGCGCCGGGGATTGGTAGGGCCAAAGAGGGCGATGGTCGAAATCCCAAGGGCTACGGCAAGATGCAAAGTCGCGGTATCCGGAGTAATAAAGACCCTTAAACCTTTTAACACCAAAGGCAAATCGGACAAAGTAATCCGTGCGCAAAAATTGTAGGGCTGGGGATTGAGCTTCTGGCAAATAGCCTGAGCGGTTTCCCGGCTATGTTCATCGCCGAAAAAAACCACTTTGTATGCCGGCAGATGCCGGTAAATTAACTCCACCAAGGTAACGATATGGTCACTCGGCCAATTCTTTGACTGCCAGCGCGCTGATGCCGCTATAGTAACACCGATCATTTTTCCGTCAGGAAGTTCGATCGCAGGCTTACTTTTTCTCTGCCAGAAAACAAGTTTTTTTTCAAGCAAGGTCACCCCGAGCAAGCGTAAAATCTGCTCCTGTGAGCTTAAGGGATCTCCATCGCGGTCGTAAACTACCTGTCGGCTGAGAAGCCTGCCCCAGCGTAACGAAAAACCGAAGGAATCCCGGGGCATGCTCAAAAAAGAAAGTAAATGGGAAGCGCGGTTATTCTGTAAGTCGATAATATAATCAAAAGCCCGCCTGCGCCACTGACGGGCAAGCACGCACAGTTTTGAATAGTGTTTATAGTCATTATCGAGGGTAATCACCTCATCCACCCATGGGCAATCATAAACCAGTGGTTGATATTTTTTTAGAGTCACCAGGCTAATGGCCGCCTGAGGGTAGGCCGCCCGCAAGGCTTTCAGTGACGGTAACGCCAGTATGAGATCTCCCAGCGAAGAAATTTTGATAACGAGAAGCCGCAGCGTGGAGAGCGTCTTTAGGTAAAGACTTTGTACCTGACTGAGGCAATGCTCCATCCGGTAATAGGTTTCTACTTTGCGGCGGCCTTGTTCAACCATTCGCTGGGCAAGGTTATGATCATTCAAAAGAGCGACAATAGCATCGGCAATGGCCTGATTGTTTGCCGGCTCAACCAGAAGGCCGTCCTCGCCATCACTGACGATTTCCTGATAGCCACCCACCCGGGTAGCTATTACCGGCACTCCGCAGGCAAAGGCTTCGATAATCACCCTGCCGAAAGATTCTTCAATCACGGAAGGAGCCACCAGCATCCGGGCATCGGTTAGTACGTTCTGGACATCGGCGCGGAAACCGACAAAGGAAACGTTATAATTAAGGCCGAAGCGGTTTACCAGAGTCTTCAGGTACTGAAAATACCCGGCTTTAGAACGCTCAGCAGAACCGACAATTGCTAATTTAAGATAGGGATTAAAACGCACCGCTTTCTTAAAAGCTTGAATCAGGTGCTCATAACCCTTGCTCGGCGAAATTCTGCCCACGGCCACGATAAGATTTTTATCTTTACGTTGTTCATAGCCGCTAAAAGTAAAAGTCTCTAAATCAACCCAGCGGCTGATGATGACGATCTTTTCTTCCGGGACGCCGAATACGGTTTTCATATGCTTGGCCACGGTCTTGGAAGGACAGATCACGAATTTCCCCCAACCCATGACTTCGCTAAAAAAACGGTTCCGGTAAATCCCGTGGGCAGTGGTAACAAAGTGCGCGCGGCTGGAGCGGCTGGCGAAAAAACTTATCCAGGCCGGAACGCGGCTGCGGGCATGGACGATATCGATATTGTCCCTGTCGATGAGGCGGCGCAGGGGTTTGATATACCTAAGCGCCAGCGGTGATTTTTTATAAATGCCGAGTTCCTGGTGGGGAACGCCGTGTTTGCGCAAGACCTCAACCAGCCGGCCTCCGCCGCTGACAACGCTATTGGCTATTCCCTGGCTTTGTAGATACACCGCCAAATCAATCACGCCCCGTTCCACGCCGCCGACATTCATAAAGGGCAGGGTTTGTAGTATTTTCATAATAACGTTCCTATCCGCCCCTGCAGCCGGGCTCTGTTTTCCTCAAAAACAGTGGAAGCCTTAAGGTTTATTCCGCGCATATCAAAGGGGCTCCTCAGGAAAGCTACCTCATCCTTTACCGATTCAAAATAGAGTTTGCGCTTATCGTCCTCTGCTTCAAAGAAGACACACACGCAGGGCTTGCCCGATGAGGCGGCCTCGCTTACCATGGAAATGCTCTCGCTGCTGACGAAAATAATGTCGGCGCAGGCGGTAAAACCGTCAAACACGAATTCGTAATTAGTGCGGTTGGCGATAACTATAGCTTCAGCATTGGCAAAATCTTTAAAAAATGCGCAGATAAAGTCCGCGGCATCCGATGGGGTCCGGCGGGAAGTGCTGATGATTAGTTTATACTTTTCTTTTTGAGCGTATGCTCGAACGCGCGTAAGGAACGCCTTGAGATTTTCAGTAAACTCCTCTGGCTCCTGCACCGGGCCGCCGATGAACACCGCTATCTTTCGCTCTTGGCTCAGTTTAAAAAAACTGCGGCATGCCTGCGCCTTTTCACTAAACCGTTCGGGATAAAAAAGCGCTCCCTTGATGGCCACCACGTTGTCCGCGAAAACCCGGTCATGCTCTGGAATAACCACAAGATCAAACTGGCGTAAGGGGACGTTGGCGCGCAGGATAATAGCAGACTTGGCCCCCAAGAAAGACGCAAGGAGTTTATTGATCGGCGCGATCTGGCTGCCGGTAGAAATCACAACATCCGCTGAGCAGCCTAATACTGCCACAGCCGACGCTCGGTCTAAAATCAGAGACAGCATATATCCCGCGGTGAGATTATGCCGGCTGCTTAAGAAAGCGAAAACATCAGCTATGGCCCGTAAAATCCTGTGTTTATAGTTAACCGTTATCTCCTGAACCCTGATCTGGTAGGCTGACTCCTTCAGGAAGGACACTAATGCCTTTGACTGTTTCAGGTGGCCGGTCTTGGCGTCGCTTAAAATAATAACATCGCGGTTACGCTTATACTTCAGCCGTTTATAACACCAGTGGTACTCCCAGGGATTCCTGAGCAAATAACCTTCATAGAGTTTATTCAGAAGGCATAGCAATTCCTCATCGGTCCTGCCGCCGGCGGTGATCGGCTCGCCGATCTCGATCACAAAGGAAAAGCGGCTCTGGCGATAGGAATAACAGGGGTATATTTTTTTGTTAAATTTTCGTGCCAGATATACCGCGCCGCGGGGGGTAGGAACCAGATGACCGAAAAAAGGAACCGGAAGGGCATCTTCTTCTAAGCCATGGTCAATAGTCATGCCGATAAAAAAATTGTCCGCTACCGCCCTGAGGAGTTCCCGCAGGGAAAAACACACCCGCAAATGCTGGTGTTTGCGCATTTCATTCAATACACGGTCAAGATTTGTATTACTCTGGGATTCTGCCATAATGGCATAGCGAAAACGCTGGGCAAGAAAGCAATTGCTCACCTCCCAACTGCCGGCATGGATACTAACCAAGATGCCACCGTCTTTGCCGAGACGCTCGCTTCCTCGTAAGCTCACATAAGGAAAGGTGCGGGGAATAATCAAGCTCTCGATAAAACTTAAAGCGAAGAGATAAAAGTTCCTCCGTACAATAGAGCAAATCTCTCCCGCGCTTTTTGCGGGAAATGCCGACTTGATATTTTTAAATGCCAGTCTTCTGCGCCGGCCAATCCCGTAAAGAATAAAGCCTGCCAGGCGTGCCAGGCCCAGGAGAAATGGCTCAGGCAGCCGTAGAAAAATTTTCCGAATACTGTCTACGCATTGGTACATAGGCTCGAATTTCCCGGCAGCGCCGAAATCACCGCTTCTAAAAAGTTCTCACGTTCCTGTATTTCCAGCTCTACCTCCATGATAAAAATCCTGACTTTGCTGCGCGCCTGAGGCAGATGATAGGCGTCTTTTCGGGTAATGATTAAGTCGCCGATCCCCGCCGCAAGCATCTGGCTCTCAACCTCATACCATTGCTGGCAAGACAACTCATGATGATCAGGAAATACATACGTCTGGTGAAGCTTGAGGCCATCCGCGCGCAACAAGTCAAAGAAACCCTCAGGATACCCGATGCCTGCCAGGGCGGCAACCGGCCTATCTCTGAAATCCCCGCTTCGCGTCCGATCGATTGTATGGGAATCCAGCCGTTTCTGAAAATCACTGTTCTTGGGGCCGTTTACCGTAAACGGAGAAAATCCTCTGATAGCATAATCGGCAAAAAAAATCTTTA
>CAYNSZ010000009.1:8619-9016 GCA_964400075.1 uncultured Planctomycetia bacterium | reverse complement strand
TGGTATTTCGTATAGCGTAGGGATCGGCCAATCCCCGGGCATAGGTGACCAGGATGATGTCTGCCCGGCGAAGCGAAGACAACGGCTCCCGGAAAATATACGCGGGAATAAGTCGGTAGGATTTTGCGAATTCCCGCGCTGCCATAACCAGAATATTGACGTCTCGTTTAAGCCGCCGGTACTGAAATCCGTCATCCAGGACTAAAAGCTTAAACCGGGATTGAAGCTCCTGGGCAAGAGCTACCCGATTAATTCCGGCGAACACATCGCCGGTTATCTCCTCAAGCAGTTTTTGCTCATCTCTGCCAAAACCGCGGCGCACGATAGCTACCGGACCGCGAGGAGCGAGCCGCTGGTAAAGCCACACGCAGAGGGATGTTTTGCCTGAACCTGCCCA
>CAYNSZ010000009.1:0-8609 GCA_964400075.1 uncultured Planctomycetia bacterium | reverse complement strand
TCTTCCTCTACCGCAGGGGCCTCCACCGGGGCTCTTTCTTTCGCCTTCATCTGCGGTAAACGGTATAATTCCCGCGTCAAAAAGAAAATTTCGCACGTAAACCCCCATGCCGTAAAGCCAGGAGCAAGCGACCAGTACCCAGAAAAAACATCTCTGAGGAAAACTTTTAGGACCAGTTTCGATAAAATTGATGTACCATTTTTTGAACGCGTAAGCTTTCTTCATAGCGCGCGCAGGCTGCGTAAAACCAGCTGAATATTGTGCTCCAAGACGTTCTTACCTGCCTCGAATACCGCAAGGCAGCGGCTGCGCAGCTCAGCGCGCAGGCATTCATCCTGCAGCAGTTCTTGTAATATCCGTTTTAGCTCAGCCGGGTCTTTGATTTTTATTCCGGCCTTCATCTTGAGAACTTTTTCCTCGATATCAGTGAAATTTTCCATTGAAGGGCCAAACACGGTCGGCTTTAAAAAATATATTGGCTCAAGTATGTTATGGCCTCCGTCACCGGAAAGGCTGCCGCCGACAAAACAAACATCGGCTATTCCATACAGATAGAGGAGTTCGCCGACAGTATCCAGTATGAAAACGGTCCGCTCGGGGAGCTTGCCGCGGACGGCAACACTCAGGCGCTGAGTGAGAAATCCTTTTGCCCGAATCATTTTTTCAATCATCGGCACTCGGGTTGGATGCCGCGGGGCAAGCAAGAGAACCGTATCGGTTAAAACCTGGGGCATTGAGCGATACCACTCGATAAGAATCTCCTCCTCCGGGGCATGAGTGCTTGCGGCGATTAAAAGCAGGTTGTTTGAGGGCTTAAGAATCCGGTGGTACTTTTCTCTGACCGCCGCAAGTTTTCTCTCATCAACATTAATGCTCTCAAACTTCAGGTTGCCGGTAATAACCAGGCTCTCAGCGCGGGCGCCGAGGAGACTGAAGCGCTCCGCGTAAGCTTGGTTCTGGGCGCCGATAAACGTACAGGAGCTTACCGGAGGCTTGATGAGGCTGCGAACCCTCCGGTATCTGCGGAAGGCTTGATCAGAAATCCTGCCGTTAATGACGACGATGGGTACGCCCTGCTGTTTGAGGCAGCGGAAACATTGTGGCCAGAGTTCGGTCTCAACAGCGATAAAAAGCTTCGGCTGAATCAGGCTGATTGCTTTTCGCATAATCCAGCTCACATCCAGAGGAAAGAAAATGACACGGGCGAGGTTTGAATATCTCTGCCGTGCCAGGGAATTGCCGGTGAGGGTGGTCGTGGAAATGACCAGCGGGTCATCAAAAACCTCCCGCAGGCGCTTAAGGAAACTTTCAATAAGGATGACTTCTCCCACGCTGACCACTTGTATCCAGATTGTCCTGCGGCTTCCACACGCCGGGAAAAACCCTAGTTTTTCTTTCAGGGCGGCATAGCTTATTTTTTTCTTGAAGAAATAAACCGGCAAGTACATGATAAAAGCCGCCAGGAATAACCAGTCGTACAAAAAATAGATTATCTTCATTTTGCTCTCGGGTGTGCTTTCTGATAGACGGCCTTGAGGGATTCAACCGTCAGGTGCGTATAGACTTGGGTAGTGGCGATGCTGGAATGGCCTAAAAGCTCTTGCACGCTGCGTAAATCCGCTCCCCGATTCAAGAGGTGCGTGGCAAAAGAATGCCGGAAGGTGTGGGGAGAAACCTTTAAGGAAAGCGCGCTCTTTTTCATGTACCTATCGATAATGTTGCGCACTCCCCGGTCAGTAATCCGCGAGCCCCGCTTATTAACAAACAGGGCCGCATTGGAATCATGGCGCAGGTCAAGATAGGCTTTAAGACACACCAGCGCCGGTTCCCCGAGAGGTAAAAGCCGCTCGCGGCGGCCCTTACCCTTAACCTTCACTATGCCCGCGATAAGGTCAAGGTGATCGATATTCAACGAAACCATTTCTGAAATCCTGGCGCCCGAAGAATAGAGAAATTCAAGCATGGCCTTATCGCGTGAGGGCAAAAGTTCCTTACCGTGAGCCTGGGGCATTTCCAGGACTGTTTTTACCTCGTTTTCAGTAAGGAATTTCGGTAGAGGCTTATCCAGCCGGGGATAGATGAGGGAGACCGCGGGGTTGGTCTGAATCAGATTTTCTCGCAAGGCAAATTTAAAAAAACTCTTGAGGGTAGAAATTTTTCTCGAAAGGCTGCGTTTATTTAACTTTCTCTCCGCCAGCAGACTGAGGAATTTTCGCAGAAGAAAATAATCAACGCGCTTGATATCTGATTCATCCCGGGACTTAAGAAAAGCGTTAAATTCGCCAAGGTCGGTTTTGTAATTGGTCACGGTATGCGGGGAATAATTTTTTTCAACGCTCACATAGTTAAGGAATTTTTCGGTATAGTAGGAAAAAGGAATCATGATTGCACCTGGCGGCGCTTCATTCGGCGATCCCCGTATCGGGCTCGCGGTCATCGCTGGTTTCGCTTTCCGGCAAGTTGCGAGCAGTATACCGGCATTGGGGAAACCGGCTACAGCCATAAAAATTCTGCCCCCGCTTATTCCTGCGCTCGATGAGCTGACCCTCTTTACAGTCAGGGCAGGCTACTCCGCTGGTGATACTTTCAGCGTAGCGGCATTTAGGAAAACGTTCGCAACTTAAAAAACGGCCGCGGCGCGACCATTTGATCACCAGTTTCGCACCGCAGGTTTTACAGGTCTTGTCGGAGTATTCGACTTCCTTAGTCAATGACCCGAGTGCCGTTTCGACTTTTTTTTGAAAAGGCGGGTAAAAATCGCTTAGTATTTTATGCCAATCAACCGCTCCATCCTCGACCTCATCCAGGCTTTCTTCCAGAGAAGCGGTAAAGCCCTCATCCATAATCTGGGGAAAAAAATTAACCAGAAGATCACAGACTTTGATACCTAAGTCAGTAGGGGCGAAACTGCGTTTCTCCCTGCGGATATAGAGCCGTTTAATCAGGGTAAAGATGATGGGCGCGTAGGTCGAAGGCCTGCCGATGCCTTTCTCTTCAAGCAAGCGCACCAAGGAAGCGTCGTTATAGCGCGCCGGCGGCTTGGTGGTGTGTTCCACTATCTCTAAATCCACAAGCTCAAGTGCCTGGCCCTTGGCAAGCGGTGGCAGGCGAACTTCATCGGCTTCAGCGCCAAGAACTTTCAAAAAACCCTGGAACAACACTTTTCTGCCTTCGGCGGTAAATTCTAAACCGTCAGAGGCGATTATTACTTTGGTATTCTCATAGGCCGCCTCTTTCATAAGAGAAGAGACGAATCTCCTCCACACCAGCTCATACAGGCGGGCCTCGTCCAAAGAAAGATATGAAGCGATGTCCGAAGGCTTGCGAAAAACACTGGTAGGCCGGATAGCTTCATGGGCCAGCTGTGCCCCTTTTTTCTTTTTATAGTGGTATTCATGGGACGCCACAAAGTCTGCCCCGAATTCCCCAGCAATGAAATCTTTAGCCTCGTTTTTCGCTTTGGGGCTGACGTGAAAAGAATCGGTGCGCATATAGGTAATCAAGCCGATGCTTTTATCTTGAATCGAGACGCCCTCATAGAGGCTCTGAGCCACAATCATGGTCCTCTGAGCTGAAAAACGCAGCTGAGAGAAAGCATCCTGCTGCAACAGAGAGGTAATATGGGGGCTGGGGGGTTTGCGCAGGGTTTCTTTAGCGGTTTGCTCTTGCACCAAGAAGCTGCGCTTGCGTATCTCCTGAAGCAGGCTTTGCGCTTCTTCTTTGGAATCAAAGACGGTTTTTGCGCCCGGGTATTTGGTTAACTTGGCTTTAAATGATTCCTGTCCCACACGAAAGGTTGCCTCGAGGGAATAGGTGGTCTGGGGCACAAAGGAAAGGACATTGCGCTCACGTTCAACAATAAATTTTAAAGCAATAGATTGCACCCTGCCGGCTGAAAGCCCCCGCACGATAGTGCGCCAGAGTATCGGAGAAAGGCTGTAGCCGACAATCCGGTCAAGGACCCGGCGGGCGATTTGAGCGTTAACCTTATGCATGTCAAGCTCACCCGGCGAAGCAAAGGCTTTCTTGAGGGCCTCTTCGGTGATTTCATGAAAAACCACCCGCTTGAACGAATCCGAAACTTCAGAAAGCCTCTCTTTAATATGCCAGCTGATCGCTTCGCCTTCCCGGTCAGGGTCTGTGGCCAGGTAAACCGTGGTCTTGCCTTTAGCTTTTTCCTGTAATTCCGAAATAATCTTTTTCTTTCCCGGCATGATCCTGAACACGGGATTAAAATTGTTATCGATGTCCACTGAAAGCTTCGTTGTCGGCAGGTCAACCACATGGCCCATGGAAGAAGCCACTTCATACTCTTTTCCAAGGATGGAAGAGATAGTCCTGGCTTTGGTGGGCGATTCTACGATTACTAAGTATTTACTCATACTATCCCACGGGCAGAGTTCACTGTACCCCTCCTTGAGAAGTTCCGGCTCTGACAAAACAATTCGGTTTTATCTCTCTGATGACGTGCTTCAGCTGGAGGTTTAAGATAGCTTTCGCAACGGTTGCTAAATTTAAACCGCTTTGCTTGATAATATCCTCAAAAAAAGTTCCGCGGCAACTATTCACTACCTTAAAGACCTCCTGCTCAAATTGATCAAGAGCGACGCCGGGAACACAGGGCCCCGCGCTTTGGGCCGGCAGCTCTATCGGCAGCTCCTCTACTATGTCCGTAAGACTCTCTACAAGTTTAGCCCCTTCTTTTATCAGTGCGTGAGTACCTCTGCTTAAGGGCGAATCAACATTGCCGGGAACCGCAAACACATCCCGGTTTTGCTCCACAGCGCAGTGGGCGGTGATAAGCGCTCCGCTTCTTGAGGCAGCTTCAACCACGAGCACGCCACGGCATAAACCGCTGATGATCCGGTTGCGCCGGGGAAAATTTTCCTTAAGCGGCGGTATGCCCATGGGAAATTCAGTAATAACCGCGCCGGAGGCAGCGATCTCACCAGCGAGCATATGATTATCGCGGGGATAGATATTGCCTAAACCGCTACCCAGTACCGCAACCGTCTTGCCGGCATTCAATGCTCCCCGGTGAGCAGCAGCATCGATGCCGCGGGCAAGGCCGGATACAATCACTACTCCCAGCGAAGACAGCCGAAAAGCGAAATCCTCCGCCAGGGTAAGCCCGTAGACAGTAGGGATTCTTGAACCCACTATGGCAAAAAGTGTCCCGGATAAAGCTTGACCATCTCCCCAAACATAAAGGACCAGCGGTGGATTGGCGATTTCTTTAAGAAGTCCCGGATAGTGGCTGTCATAAATATCAACACAGGTTATCTTATTCTTTGCGATTAAGGCTAACTCCTGCGATAAAGCCTCTGATTCACGCATCCGGATAAGCGCCTCAATATCCTGGCTACCCAACCCCGTTACTCTCTGTAAATCAGCGGCGCCGGCGGCCAGAATTTCATCAAACTCCGGGAAAGCAGCTAAAAGAGCTCTGACTTTGCCAGGGCTTAAATTCAAAAGATTAACCAGAATCGATGCTTTTTTAGCCATTGTGCACGCAATCAGCAATGCGCTCTGCTACTTCTTCAGGGGTCAAGCGATCAGTATCAATATGACAATGTGCCAGCTGGTAATGTGGGGAGCGTTCGGCCAACAGGCGGTTGATGGTTGCTAAGGGATTATCAACATTTAACAAGGGCCGGTGGCCCTGGCCGCGAGTGCGCTTAAGAACAACCTCGGCAGAAGCCGTAAGGCAAACCACTGTACCGCTGCCTTTTAATACCTCGCGATGCTCTTCGTTGCACATCAGGCCGCCCCCACAGCTCACCACTAAGTCTTCTTTGGCAGCGAGCTCCAAAAGCAGGTCTTTTTCCAGCCGGCGGAAATAAGGCTCGCCTTTCTGGCTGAAAATATCAGCAATCCTCATCCCTTGGCGCCGCTCGATCTCTTCATCCATCTCCAGAAACTCTTTGTGTAATTTCCTGGCCAGAATCATGCCGGCATGGGTTTTACCGGTCCCCATAAATCCCACAAGATAGATGTTTTTCATATCCTGTTTTGCTCTTACCTAAATATAACCCCGGACACAATAGTAGTATTATCAGCAGAAATATTTGCTTTGTCAACCCTGTTTACCCCTCGGCCGCCTGATCCAGGATAAAATTGGCAATAAAATAAAGGGTAAATTGAATAATCCGGCTCTGGCTGCTGGCCAAGAAAAAAGGGGGTTTCTTCAACCCCCTTTGCCAGTACCAATAAAACTCTGTGCCAACGGTAATTTTAACTCATGTATAGAGCTTAATCAGGCTCAAGGCAATGATATTGCGCTGGATTTGATTAGTGCCTTCGTAGATCTGGGTGATTTTAGCGTCGCGCATGAATTTTTCTACGGGATAATCCCGCATATAGCCATAACCGCCGTATATTTGAACGGCATTAGTGGTGACTTCCATGGCCACGTCCGAAGCAAACAATTTAGCCGCGGCTGATGCTGGACCTACGTTTTTCAGGCCTCTATCCACCATACCGGCGACACTATACACCAGGCTACGGGCAGCTTCGGTTTTGGTCGCCATATCAGCCAGCATCCACTGTATACCCTGAAAGGAACTTATAGACTTTCCAAATTGCACCCGCTGGCGGGAATACCGGGTCGCAAGCTCAAGCGCCCCTTGCGCTATACCGACTGCCTGGGCGGCAACGCCCGGCCGGGAGGAATCAAAAGTCTTCATGGTAGCGATAAAGCCCAGCCCCTCTTTTTGGCCGAGGAGGTCGTCTTTATGGACCCTGACGTCATTAAAAATAAGCTCGCCGGTACTGGAGGCGCGTATGCCCAGTTTCTCTTCCTTCTTGCCGAAGCTAAAGCCTGGAGTATCTTTGCGGACGATAAAGCCCGAAATCCCCCGGGGGCCTCGCGTCCTATCGGTTGCCGCGATCACGGTGTATATTTCAGCGTCGCCGCCGTTGGTAATAAAATGTTTGGTGCCGTTTAAAATGTAATAATCGCCGTCTTTTTTGGCGAAGGTCTTTACTGCTGAAGCGTCAGAACCGGCTTCAGGCTCGGTAAGAGCGAAGGCAGCCAGATGTTTGCCGGAAGCGATATCAGGCAAATATTTCTTTTTTTGAGCTTCGCTCCCGAACAAAAGTATGGGAAACATCCCGAGGAATGAAGCCGCGTAGGCCGCAGCCACCCCACCGTCGATGCGGGAGATCTCCTCAGTGGCGATGCACAGCTCAAGCAATCCGGTACCCATGCCCCCGTACTCAGTGGGAATACATAAGGAAAAGAGGTCTGACTGGGCAAGCGTCTTTATTATCTGCGCGGGAAACTCTTCCCGCTCATCCAGTTCCCGGGAATAGGGTTTTATTTTTTCTTCGGCAATCTGCCGGCATAAATCACGCAGTATCCGCTGTTCTTCGCTTAATGGATAATCAACGAGAAACATGCACTTCCTCCTTTTTTGCCAAGGTCTGGATTAAAACCGGGGATAGAATTGTTACTGTTTTGGCCGTAAACGCAGGATCACGGCTGTTTCACCGCAATCTGGGAACTCGGGGCAATAAATACAATCACTCCATATTTTATGGGGTAATCGTTTTCTATCGATGGTTTTAAAGCCGAACTTTTTAAAAAAACCGGGCACGTAGGTAAGCGCAAATACCTGTTTGACCCCCAGCGTCCGTGCTTCATCGAGACAGGCACAAACCAGGCGGCTGCCGATACCTCGCTTATGATGCGGCCGGGCTACTGCCAGGGATTTTATCTCGGCCAGCTCTTTCCAGCCTACGACATTCAACGAACAGCAGCCGATGATTTTGACCCCATCGACATAAACCGAAAAATCTCGAAGATGCTCGTAGATATAATTGAGCGGCCGTTCAAGGAGACTCCCCTTTTTTGCCCAGGAATTGATAAGGCGGTGGATTTCCTGCGCGTCGTCTAATCGCGCCTTGCGTATCATACTATTGGAAGAAGAATGAAACGCCGGCCAGGGCCATGTTCGTGTCAATGCCGCCGTTGCGTGAACCAAAACTGTTGTTGGAAAGATGCCGGTAGCGGTATTCTACGCTCAAGGCCACATCTTCTCGCACAAAGAGATGGCAGCCGACGCCAGCCTGGGGAAGAAAATTGTACTGGGTGCTCTGCTCACTGGTTTTCTGGCTCATATATAATGCTCCCAGGCCTCCCTTGAAATAGGGTTGGAGCGTATCACTGAGCGGGTAGACGTATTTCACAAGAAAATTCGAACCAACCTCAGCGTTCTTTTCAGGGCTTAGTATGGCAGCAGCAAAGGGTTCGACCAAAAATTCAAGCCTTCCCTGAGGCTGGATGCCGATTTTGGAAAATACCGGCTTTGCGTCAAAATTAAAAGAAACCAAAAGGGGAACCCCCTGGTAATCATCGTTATCGTTAAGATTGGCTTCGAAGTATCCGCTTAAAACCTCAACCCCTTCAAGACAATATCCAGATTGCACGGTGCACCATGCGAACAGTAAAAGCAGCAATGCTGATTTCATAAAGCCTCCTTAATTTTTAGATAATTATAAAGCCCCTTGAACATTAGCATTGTGGGGACATGGGTTAGGCAATTTTCTCAATTGAGAAAATCCAGTCAAAAAAAAGTTTCTGTATGGTAACATCTTCTCCAAGATGG
>CAYNSZ010000008.1:0-16281 GCA_964400075.1 uncultured Planctomycetia bacterium | reverse complement strand
AGCTGCACGCCCGTATTTCCGAAGTCGCCGGTTGCCATAGAGACATTACGCTCGATATGGTCAAGCACAAGGCCTAACTCATTCAGCAGCCTGGTCTCATCTTCGGACATGCGCAGGAATCTGCGGCTGGCCAGGTCAAAGGCGGTCGTACCCAGAACTACCATCACCAGCAAAGTGATGGAAATAAGGAGCTCGACCAAGGTAACGGTTTTTTTCTTTCGCCACATAGCCACGGCTTACCTAAAAGCGTTAATGAATGACGCCGCCGCCGGTTGCAGCGGTATAGTCTACTGACATATCTACCTGGCGGTAGTCATGAGTGCCTACTGCGCTCACATCGTAGGTGTTATTGTCATAAGCATTAGCGTCAATGGTATAATCCGGCTCCGGAGTGTCCGTTTGGGGACTACGCAGTGCCCCGGTATTCCAGGTGTCAGCGCTCACGTGATCGTATAAATCTTCAAGGGCGCGCCGGGCAAGGTTAGCCGCGACTACCCGCTCGTTAGCCCGCGTCACATAAGCGCGGGCGGCGACAAAAGCGGTAAATACGCCGCCAAAGGCAATGGCCAAAAGAAGCGTACCCACGATCACTTCTAATATAGTGAATGATTTACGACGCATATAAAATTCTCGCGTTCACATCAAGGACATGCATTGCAGGCACCGAGAACGGCAGTGTGTCTTCCCTCATGAATACAATAATTGACTCCCGGCCGTGGAGCTGGAGCTGCTAAGCCGGTTGCTTGACAACAAAAAAGGCCAGTGCCGCCGGGGCATCTATAGTTAAAAGTATTGCCCGGCAAATCTAAACCCAATCCGCCGGCGCCAAGGGGAGCAGGATCAGCATTACAGAGAGCGGTGCTGTTACAGGTTGAGTAACCCAACGCTTCAGCATCCCTAGTCTGCTGAGCTGCCCGCATGAGAACCAGCATTGCCTGGGCTTCGCGGTCAATGGCGCGGTTACGGGTGCCTAAATATCCGGGAACCGCAAAACCCGCGATAATACCAATGACAACCAAAGTTATGAGCAATTCAAGCAGAGTAAAAGCCTTTTTCATGACAAAAAAAATTTACCAGCAGGCAGAGGCATCGTTTCCTTGCTGGTTTGTCGTCATATTCCAGGTCATAGTATTACCAGTACACGTACCAGCATGCAGGTAAGTGGCAGTAGCGATACCGGCTGCTACCGTATAACTCCAATCAGGATCAGCTTCAACGCTTGAAAGATCAATACCGGAACAGGTGGCGGCGGCGCAATTCCCTATAGTGGCATTGAGGGCACCTGATGCAACAGGCTGCGTGAAAGCTCCATTTTCAGTCTGGATGATCCTCTCGGCTTGAGTTATCAAGGCAAGGCTATAACGGGCTTTCTGGATGCGCGCATCCAAATCGACGTTCCGATATTGCGGAATAGCCAATGAGGCGACGACCGCGATGATGATGAGCACGATAAGCAATTCCATCAAGGTTAAGGCCTTTCGATTCATAATTGCTTCTGTGGGGAGGTTAAAGCCGCCCTCGCGCCATATACGCCTGCCAGAAAAACTTCCGCCTTACGGGGTAACTTTTCCGGTTATCAGGTTTACAGTGTAATCAGTACATGTGCCGCAGACGGTTTGAGCGGCCGCAGTCGCGACAGTTCCGGCCACTGAGTATTTGTAATTCGGGTCAGCAAAATTAATTACACCCGTGTAGTTGGGAAGTTCAGCTAAAGTGACGGTTAAGTTCGGGCTGGTGGTAGCCGCGAAAGTCACATAGACAGTCGTGCCGATCGTAGACTCAACCCGCCTGATTTCCTGTAAGTTGTTGATAGCTGCTGATTGCCGCGCGCTTCTGACCGCTCCCAAATACTGGGGGATAGCGACAATAGCCAATACTGCGATAATGATAATCACTATCAGCAGTTCAAGCAATGTAAACGCTTTCCTTTTTTCTTGTCTCATTTTACAACCTCCTTCCCTGCTGTCGGAGGGGGGGGGAATTCCTCTCCTGCCCCCCCCCACATTGCTGCCAGAAAAACTTCCGCCTTACGGGGTAACTTTTCCGGTTATCAGGTCTACGGTGTAATCAGTACATGTGCCGCAGACGGTTTGAGCGGCCGCAGTCGCGACAGTTCCGGCCACTGAGTATTTGTAATTCGGGTCAGCAAAATTAATTACACCCGTGTAGTTGGGAAGTTCAGCTAAAGTGACGGTTAAGTTCGGGCTGGTGGTAGCCGCGAAAGTCACATAGACAGTCGTGCCGATCGTAGACTCAACCCGCCTGATTTCCTGTAAGTTGTTGATAGCTGCTGATTGCCGCGCGCTTCTGACCGCTCCCAAATACTGGGGGATAGCGACAATAGCCAATACTGCGATAATGATAATCACTATCAGCAGTTCAAGCAATGTAAACGCTTTCCTTTTTTCTTGTCTCATTTTACAGCCTCCTTTTCATAATATAAAACCTTTAAACCCCGCCATTTGCTACCATTTTTTTTATAACACGCCGCACCTCCTTTGTCAACCTAATTTTAAAAAAACGATAAAGAGCGGTGGTTTTCCCTTTTACGCGCCTCGCGCCAGAGTAGCAATCTTGAACATGGGCAGAAACAGGGCGATTACCAGAAAACCGATAACCACACCCATGAAAATAATCATCATGGGCTCAAAAGCGACGATGAGCCGTTCAACCCGGGTGCCCAAATCAACCTGGTAATGTGTCGCGATTTTATGGAATACCTTGGGCATAGTACCGGTTTCCTCGCCGATTTTAGCCATTTCAGAAATCAGCAAAGGAAAAATCTGCAGGCGGCTGAATTCCTTTGACAGGGAAGCTCCTTCGCGCACCCGTTCCTTGACAACTAGAATATTGTCTTCGAAGAGCACGTTTCCCACACTGCGGGCGGCAACTTCAAGCGTATAAACCACCGGCAGACCGCTATCAAGGAGTATGTACATTGTCGAAGTGAGGCGCTCAAGCGCTGAGAGAAAAAACAAACTTCCCATTATGGGCAGGCGCAGCTTCATCCTATCCCAGGTCCGACGCGTTTGAGGCTTTTTAATAAAATTGAAAAATCCCACCCCCAGCCCGCCCAATACAAGAAAAATAATCACAAACTTGTTTTTGACAAACAGAGCTATATTAAATACGACCTGGGTAAGGAACGGCAACTCAACCCCGAATTGCTGGAATAAAGCGGCAAATTTAGGAAGAATCACCACGAAAAATACCGATACCGCGACAGTCGCGGCAATAACCAGAATGGTCGGGTATACCAGGGCGCTCTTAATCTTTCTCTCAAATTCCATGCGCAGCTCAAGGTAGCTGGCCAGTTTTTCCAGGACAAAAGGAAGATTACCCGAAGCCTCTCCGACTTCAATTATACCCCGCCACAAAGATGAAAAAATTTGAGGGTATTTGCCAATGGCTTCGCTTAACGATAGACCTTCTTTGACGTATTTCCCGCACTCCTGGAGGATCTTTTCAAATTTAAAGCTTTCTGACTGGACCGAAAGAATCTCGAGGCTGCGCAACAGGGTCACGCCGCTGTATAAAGTGGTGGCCAGGTTTCGCGCGAAAAAAGTCAAATCAAAGAGTTTGATATTGCTGCGTTTGCCTTTGGCGGCAGAAGAGAAGGAAAGAAGAGACGGTTTCTTTTCCTCGTCCTTTATCTCTTTGACCGAAATGACAAACAACCCCCGCTGCCTCAGACGGTTAAGTAACTCCTGCTGGCTGGGTGCGACCACGATTTCCTTTACCGTCTGAGAATCTTTTGTTTTAGCTACGTAACTGAATTGCGGCATCGCCTGCCTCTCTGCCTCTTCTTCAATTTAATCGGTTGTCCGCATGCCAATGGGGAAAATCACGCTCCTAATACACCACCGCGACCGATAAAATTTCCTCAAGCGACGTAACCCCCTCCTCTACCCGGCGAAGACCGCTTTCCATAAGCGAGGTGGTACCCTTGGACTTGGCAAGTGCCATAATTTCCGGAGGGGTCTTTTTCTCATGCACCGCGTAGCGGATATCTTCATCGACAAGGATAGCCTCAGCTACGACTGTCCTGCCCTTGTAGCCGATAAAATTACACTTTTCGCATCCTTTCGCCTTATAGATCACCGGGGAATTTAAGACGATATGATGCGGTAAGTCTTCCTTTTGCACTTCATAGGGCTCTTTACACTGGGTACAGAGCCTGCGGACCAGCCGCTGGGCAACGATGAGCCGGGTTGAAGCAGTAACCAGATAACTCGGGACGCCGATATCGACGAGACGGGTGATTGCGGAAACCGCGTCATTGGTATGCAGGGTGGAAAAAACCAAATGGCCGGTCAGCGACGCCCGAATGGTCATCTCGGCAGTCTCCAAATCCCTGACTTCACCTACAAGAATCATATCCGGGTCCTGACGCAGGAAACAACGCAAGGCATTAGCAAAGGTAAGGCCGATTTCCGGCTTTACCTGCACCTGGTTGATGCTCTCCATCCGGTATTCGACCGGATCCTCAACCGTAAGGATATTCCTGGTTGAAGACTTGACTTCATTGAGAGCCGCGTAGAGCGTGGTTGATTTGCCCGAGCCGGTAGGGCCGGTAAGAAAAATCAAGCCGTAGGAGGCGGTAAGACCTTTGCGGATAATAGCGAGCTCATTAGGAAAAAACCCGAGCTTTGCCAAGTCAAGCGGCACGCGTGATTTGTCCAGGATTCTTAAAACCACCTTTTCTCCATAGATAGTAGGAACGGTTGAGACGCGAAGATCAATGAGGCGGTTGCCAATCTTAACCATGAGCCCGCCGTCTTGAGGCAGCCTTTTCTCGGCAATATCCATTTTCGAAAGAATTTTTATTCGGGAAATGATAGGCAAATAGAGCGATGCCGAGGGCGAGGGCATGTCATAGAGCACGCCGTCAATACGGTAACGCAAAGACAGTTTATCATAGTGAGGCTCAATATGGATATCCGATGCGTTCTCATCTATGGCCTGGCGAATAATAAGATCAACCAGCTTAACCACCGGCGCCTGTTCCGCCTGGGAGATAAGCTTATCAAGGCTTAAGTCGGTTTCTTCGGCCTCAATCTCTTTTATATCGCCGACCGTTCCCTGGTCAACGGCATCCATGGCGTCGCGGAAGATTTTATCTTTGCCATAAAACTCTTCAAGCGACCTGAGTATATCGGTTCTGGTCGAGACGACCGGGTTTATTTCACAGCCGGTTATCTTGCGCAGGTTATCAATAAGAATTAAATCAAGCGGGTCAAACATGACTATGGTCAGAGAATTCAGGTTGCGCGAAAGCGGGAGCACGACATTGCGTATAGCGAACTCATGGGGGATGAGTTCTTCCAGGTTCTGGTCGGGGGTAGGTTTGAGCTTCCCTGAAGCCAATGAAACGTAAGGGATGGAAAGCTGCTTGCTTAAGGCGATAACAATCTGTTCTTCATTGACATAGCCAAGTTTTACCAGGGCTTCACCGATTTTGCCGCCATCTTTCTGTTGAAGGGTGATTCCCTCCTTCAGCTGCTCCTCGGTGATGATACCCTCGGAAATTAGTACGCCGCCAAGCTTTTTATATCGTGCCATGGTTATGAATCTCACCGGGCTAATCGACAGCATTCCTCACCGGCCTGAAGGCCGGGGATTTACGCTGGTCGATTAAAAAAGCCGGATATCAGATATAGTATATCAAAAAACACGGTAGGCGCAAGGAATCTTCTCTGATATCCGGCTCTCTAAGAAAAGAGAAAGTCTATTGTTAACGGCGGTTAAAAGCATCCAAAGCAAGCGTCATGCTCTGGTTGTGCGAAGAACCGAACTGTTCCCGCTGCATCAGGCTGCGATCGCTCATGGCCAGAAATGACTTATCGTCCATGAGCCGGGGGGTAATAAAAACCAGCAGTTCCCGCTCCGCAGTTTCCTTGTTTTTATACCGGAACAGGCGGCCCAGTATCGGGATATCGCCAAGCAAGGGAACTTTAATCTCGGTATTGGTCTCATTAGTTCTAATCAGACCACCCATGAACAGAGTCTGGCCCTCTTGCAGGCGTACCACCGCGGTGGCTGTACGCTGTTCGACATCCTGAAGCGTACCTTCAATAAATGCCTCCTCCCCAAAGGCAAACTCGCTGTCAATGGCTTCCGCAACGTACATCTCAACAAAGAGAGTTATTAGTCCCGTGTCCTGATCGACCTGCGGAGTAACACGCAATCTTGTTCCGGTAGGTCTACGCTCTAGCGCCTGCTGAGTGCTTGTTGTGGTAGTGGTCACGTTGCTGCCAACAATCTGGTCCTTGGTGATTTCAACCTGCGCCGTTTCATTGGCAACGGTTAAAATCTTTGGTCGGGCAAGAAACTTGGTATCGCTTTGAGTACGTAAAAACTGAAGTGCCAAATCAGCGCCGATAACCGTGAGTATGCTGGGCGTAAACTTATTGGCAGGAAAATCAGTAAAAGTGATTATATCATCCAAGGAACCTGCTCCTGCCGGCCAGGTCTGGGTCGCTCCGTCGGTAACATCCTGATTAGTAAAAGGAAAATTGGTGAAACGGGTGCCGGTCACATTTAGGTTAACGAGGGTTGCCGGCCAGCGTACTCCCAGCTGGTCAACCACACCTTTGGCCACATCGAGCATCTCAACCTCAATCATGACCTTGGGAAGCGGGATATCCAGCTGGCTGATGACCTGGTCAATCAAAGGAAACCGCGCTGGCACATCGACAACGGTCAGGGAATTAGTGATGGGGTCTTCCACAATCTTGCCGTATTCGGTCAGCACCGCCTCTACCGCGGCCTTGATACCGGTCTTCTCTTCCTCAGTTGTTCCGGTTTCCTCCTCCTCTTCACTCCCGCCAGTTTCCTCGGTCTTTTTTACTATGGCGTCAATATCTGCCTGCATCCGCGTACTCTCAACGCGGATATATTTAAGTAAATAAACTTTGCTCATCAGCTCAAGGTCAGGTTTTCCCATCTCCTTGATTACGAACATGTCCGTATCAGGATAGTAATCATAGTTTAAATTATTGGCTTTAAAAATAATGTCCATAGCCTCCCGCAAGGGGACATCCTCGATGTACAAGGTAAGGGTCCTTGCGCGCACCGCTTCGGTGGAAACAAAATTGAACCCTGACTGCTGCGAGAGCATTTTCAGGACATCCACCAGCTGCGCTCCCTCAAGGTCAAGGGAAACGGTCCGGTCATATCCGGCCAGAAGATAGTCTCCGTAGATACTATCCTGGCTAAAGGCTTTTAGGCCGAATAAGAACAGCAGGGACAAACTGAAAATAATAAAAGCTTTATTGTTCACATTCCCCCCTTTGTTTTGGTACTCATTTCATATATTTTTTCCCCGTACGATATAAAAACAATATTTTCTTTTATCTTGAATACCTTAGCTTCCACTCCCTGGAGGGTATCGCCGACGCTGTAGACATCTCCGTCAATAATCGCCTGCGGCTCGTCGGTCCCCCATAAAATACCCTCAATGGTAATATCCGGTGGGCCGAGTTCAGCCTGACCGGAAAGTTTACCGGCAGCGCCAGACTCATCGACTTCCTTTGGCAGAAGCGACTCAAATGGGTCTTTATAATCACCAAACGGGCTTTTCTTGGGTTCTTCCTGTTGAGAAAAAAGCGCAGGTGTAACTAAAGCGACCAACAATAACAAGAGATAAAAAAAGCCCTGCCTCATTTAAGGATTACCCCCTGGAAACTGGCCTCGATTCTCACCCGCGAACCTAATCCGCCGCTCTCTTCAACTCCCTCTAAAGTAATCTGCTCAAGGAGAATTTTCTTTTCCTCCAGCAACTTGAGAAATTCGACAAAATTTTTATAGGTACAGATTCCCTGTAGCCTAATCGAGGCTTTCCAGTAATACCCCTGGTCTTCACGGGACATGCTCAAGCTCTCGATAGGGATATCGGTGGCCTGGGCTTTTTCTTCCATGTATTGCTTAAAGAGGGTGACATCTTTACTCAAAAATACCTGTCCCAATTCCCGGTATTGACGTTCCAAGGCATCCCATTTCGCAATGGTTTGCCGGCCTTGAGCGAGTTCAGCGAATTGAGCGTTAATATCGTTGAGCTGGCTGGTATAATGACTGTAAATGCTGTAAATGATTACCCCAAAAACTCCTATAATCACCGCCGCAACCAGGATATTTTTGTATCGGAGCAGTTCGTTCATAGTTTTATTTTAAAAGTATTGAAAATTCGGTGAGTGGATACCCCCGTTGCTCAAGCCGTCTTGAATAATCTAAATCGACGCTGGTAAAATACTCCTGGAGGAGTTTATTTTGTTTTAAATTCAATACCAGCTCATCCAGACCCAAACGCTCCTCATAATCATCATCCCGGTACACATACCCGTTAATTGAAACTTCCTGCGTTTCCTGGCCCATGGGCCGCAGTATCAGGCGGTGAAACCACACCCCCTCGGGGAGCACGCCTCTCAGGCTCACCTGGTGAAAAAAAACAGAATAACCTTTAAAGGAAGTTATGAACCCCTGCAACACTACGATCTCCTTTTCACGCTGGTCCGTTTTTTCTGAACGCTCTGCCCATGACGCGTACGGTTGGAGTGGCTGGGGAATGCCAATACTTTTCTCTTCCTTTGAGAACTCGATCTTTCTCACGCTGACTTCATTGCCCATGAAAATCGAAAGGAATAAGGAGCCAAGCAGCCCCACGACCAGTAGGGTGCCATGGACCCAAATCCTTAAAGCGGGAATCCTTACCGCGGCAGGAGTAACACCGGCAACCGCGCTTACTACCTTCTTAAATACCGGGTCAAAACTGCTGGGATATAAACCGCGCTGGGCAGTACCAAGAGCCTTGGCCGCCTCAACCGTGGCATTGTTGCGTCCAGTCAGATCATGGGCGGTAATTGCATCAACCTCAGTCTGGAGGCTTTCTTTCAGTAAAGCTACCATGGGTTCCTCGACCACATCGGCCACGATGATGCATTTTTCAAGCTTATAGGACTTAAATTCCCGCTTAAAATACTGGAAGGAAAGGTCAACCGACTCGTTAAAACGATTCAATTCTATGCCTGCCGCTTTTACCGGCGTTACCAGGTAGCGGTTAAAAACCGGCAAATCATGCTGGAAAAATGTCAAGTAAGACTCGGAACCGGTCAAATCTAAGACAGCGTAGTCCCTCATTTTTGCGTATTGTTTAAGCGACTTGATGGCTCTCGCCAGCGACATGCAGGAAGGCTCTATAGAAGCTATTTCGATGTTCAAACGGGAAAAAACATCCCTTACCCGACGCAGATTGTTCTCCCTGATGCCGACAAAGGATAGGTTAATCTTGTGCTCTTGCGGCAAGCGGACGAACTCGAAATCCCACTCCAGCTCCTCCATCTTAAAGGGGATATACTTTTCAATCTCGTACTCTAATGAGGATTCTATCTCCCTGCGCTTCATCATCGGCAGCTCAAGAGAACGAAAAATAAAATCCTTATCGGCAATTGAAATATAGACCTTTCCCACATCCACGCCGATTTCGCGCAAGGCTTTGTTAATAAACGCTTCCCAACGTATATCTTCATTGGTCACTTCTGCGCCAGCATCCTCTGAAGCTGACTGCTCAATTTTTGACAAGGAAAGTAGATTCTTGCCCTCAAGAGCGATAACCCCTATGGAATTAAGCCCGATATATAAACCGACGCGTTTTTTTTCAGCCATCTATTAACTCCCGCTACATTTTTTAAGCCATTCGTCTATATATTTTCTGTCAAAGCGCCAGACTTTGCCGATTTTAATACCGGAGATGCGCTTTTTGTGGAGCCAATTATAGATGGTCTGCTTTTGCAGACCGAGATAATCCGCTAATTCGTCGACGCTCATCAACCGGGGAACCTTTTTTACTTTCATATTGTATAAATGGCTTATATTTTCATTTAAATATCTTTGTTTAAACAAGTCAAGAATTATTTTGCATAATTTTCTATAAACTGCCTATATATTGTATATGTTCTCATGCTACACCATATCTTGTATATATCTCATCTATGGCAAAATAGGGGTGTAATTAATCATAATATCTTATCTGGCAATAAGTTAAGTGTCATTTTTTACAAAACTGCCAAACCGATACAACTATTCCTAAAAAATACGAAACAATTCACCCGTAAGTGGAGCTCCACCGCCTTGCAGCGGTGGCTTCTTTTCCTTCGGGATTTTCCGCCTTGTGGCGGAAAACCCCGCACTGCCCGCCGCTGGCGGACTGGTGCGTGGGTAAGGGTGGTCAGGATTTGTGGAAAGAGTGAGCCTGATAGGAAGAACGCACGTAAGGGCCGCTCTTAACTCCTTTAAAACCGAGGGCCAGCGCGTAATCGCGTAATTCATTGAAGGTATCAACCGTAATGTATTGTTTGACGGGATAATGCTTTGCGCTCGGAGGCAAATATTGGCCTAAGGTGAGCAAATCGCATTCAGCCGACCGTAAATCAACTATCACCCGTTCTACTTCTCGCAAAGATTCTCCCAGGCCAAGCATGAGGCCCGATTTAAGCACAATATTCTTATTCTTTTCCTTTAGTATCCGTAAAACTGACAAAGACCGCTGGTAGTCAGCTCCCTTTCTTACCTTTATATATAACGAAGGGACTGTCTCGACATTATGAGCGATGACCGCTGCCTTGCAATCAGCTAGCGGCCTCAATAAATCGCTTTCTCCCGAAAAATCAGGAATCAGAATCTCGACTTTTACTGCCCTGCCAAGGCTCTGGATAGCCTCGACCGTACTTAAGAAAGCCGAAAGCCCCTTATCGGGCAAATCATCCCTGGTCGGAGAGGTAACCACGACATACCGAAGCTTAAGGGCCATGACCGCATTTCTAATACGCTGGGGCTCCCCGGGATCCCCGGCGCGCGGTTTTCCCTTGGCGATACCGCAAAACTGGCAGGCCCGGGTACAAATATCCCCCAATATGATAAAGGTGGCGATACCGCCGGCAAAACACTCAGAAATATTGGGGCACGACGACTCCTCGCAAACCGTACGCAGATGATTTGACCTTAACAGACGCTTCAGGGCGCGGCACTGCTCCAGATTAAGCTGCTTGTTGAGCCAAGCCGGTTTCCTGCCTGTGCGCATTCCAACTCTCCTGGTTGTACTTCTCAGATAAAAGGAGCTCGATACGCGCGGTCTCTTGAGGGCTATACCCTTGCCGCCGCACGGTTACTGAAAAGGCCTCAGCAAAACTCTCACCGAGCAGGGTACGTAAAGAATAAAAATCGGTATCCTTACCAAGCAATACGTTTAAATTTGTTGCCGAATCTAGCGGGCAGGTTCCCAGGACAATAAGACTACTAATAAAGCGGTAATCTATTTCCTGGGGGATGCTGCCTTGCTGCAATAAAATATTTTTTCTGCGGCGCTGGGCATTGCCGCCTATTTTCTTGCCATTGATAACGATATCGAAATGCTGCCAGCTCGAGAAGCAAAAATTCCCGTACCCTCCCAAATCGCAAGCCTGCGTTTCGCAGGCAAATCGAGCCGAAAGCCCCAGCCGGGCATAAAACCGCAACAGAAAAGCGCACAAAGACCGGTACGCGCGCTTAACCGAAACGGGTAGGTCCAGATCCGCTGACGAGCATACAAGGCTGTAGGTGATTTCTTTATCGTGCACAATAGCCGAGCCGCCGGTAATCCTGCGCACGAACGGAACAGTAACACCAGCCTGAAGCACTTCCTGCGCGCACTGCTTTAAGCCAAGCGATATGAACGGTCTCTCCCAACCGTAGATGCGCAGGGTAGGCTGACGCTCGTGGCGATAGCCCAGCAAAAGAGCTTCGTCCGCGGCCATGTTATAAAAACCATCGCGCTTATCGTCGAGAATCAGCCGCCATTGTTTGATCATGGGAGGAAGGAAAAAGCCTGGTCAGAAATTGCCTACGGGGAATTGCTTTCTTTTTTCCAACGCAGGTCAGGAAACCGGGCTGCCTTTACTTCATCAACACGTTTACTGGAACTGGCATGGGGAGCCTGTTGAAGCAGCTGTGGGTCATGGTCAATCTCACGGTTGATTTTTTTCATGGTTTCAATGAAATAATCAAGCGTTTGCTTGCTTTCAGTTTCGGTCGGTTCGACCATAAGCGCTTCTTTGACAATGAGAGGGAAATACATGGTCGGCGGATGGATGCCGTAATCAATGAGCCGCTTGGCAATATCCAGAGCCTTAGCTCCCCGCTCTTTTTGTTTGACACATGAAAAAACAACTTCATGCATACAGGGCTGGGGATAGGCCACCTCATAATATTTTTTCAGTTTCTCTTTGAGGTAATTGGCATTGAGCACCGCTTGCTGGGAGACCCGCAGCAGCCCTTGGCTCCCCAGACGCAGGATATAGCAATATGCCCGTACCAAAACAGAGAAATTGCCGTAAAACGCCCTTACTCTGCCGATGGAATTTTTGACCTCATAATCATGGTAGAACCTGCCGCTTTTTTTCCCGACAAGCGGTGTCGGTAAAAAATCACGCAGCGCCGGGCCAGCGCCCACTACTCCCGCTCCGGGCCCGCCACAACCATGAGGGGTGGCGAAGGTCTTGTGAAGATTTAAATGAATCACGTCAAAACCCATAAGACTGGGCTTGGTGATACCCAGGAGGGGGTTGAAATTGGCTCCGTCATAGTAGAGCAAGCCCCCCGCCTTATGGATGATATCGCTTATCTCTAAAATCTGCTCCTCGAATAATCCCAAGGTATTGGGGTTGGTAAGCATGAGCGCGGCTGTTTCCTGGTTTGCCACTTTCCTGAGTTGGTCTAAATCGAGCTGGCCGTTTTGATTACTTGAAACCACCAGGATTTGATAACCGCAGAGAGAAGCGCTGGCGGGGTTAGTGCCATGGGCTGAGTCGGGTATGATCACTGTGGTTTTATGGCGGCCGTTGTTTTTATGGAATTGGCGAATCATGAGCATGCCGGTAAGCTCCCCCTGGGCTCCGCTGGAAGGCTGGAAACTGAAGCGCGCCATACCGGTTATTTCACAGAGCAGTTGTTCGAGGTCATAGAGAAGCTCAAGCGCCCCCTGGACATCTGCCTCGTCCTGATAGGGATGAATGTCGGTAAAGCCAGGGAGTCCGGCAACATATTCATTCAACTTTGGATTATACTTCATGGTGCAGGAACCGAGCGGATAGAAATTGGCGTCCACCGAAAAGGAGTTGCGCGACAACTCGCTGAAATGGCGGACCACTTCAAGTTCTCCCAGGTCAGGCAACGGCAAATCGTTTCGCAGCATATGCGGCCCAAACACCTCGCCGGGAACGCACAGGTCCAGATCCGGCTTGCTCAGATACTGAGAGGAGAATGGAGAACGGCCCTTCTCGAATATAATTTTTTTACCCATGCAGGATCTCCCCCAGGGTATTGACGAACAGATCAATATCACTTTTCATTTTTTTCTCAGTACAGCAGCTGATGATGCCGTTGGGAAAATTACGCAGGTGATTACCGATGAAGTATCCGGCAATAATGCGCTTTCTGCGAAGCTGGTCTAGTACGGCTTGCGCGTCATTCACTTCCCATAAAAATTCGTTAAAAAAATTGGGCGCGAAGGGAATGCTGACTCCCCGCACCTCCTTGAGCCGTTTATAGAGGCAGCGGGTATTGCTCATGGAATATACCGCCGCATCCAGCAAACCCTGCCTGCCCATGAGCGCCAGATACAACAGGGCGGCGATCACGTTTAAGGAATGATTTGAGCAGATATTGCTCGTAGCTTTCTCCCGGCGGATGTGCTGTTCGCGCGTCTGCAGGGTAAGGCAAAAAGCGGTATTGCCGGCGGCGTCAGTGGTTTTACCGACAATCCTTCCCGGGATCTGGCGTAGAAATTCGTTTTTTGTCGCCAGAAATCCGAATGAAGGACCTCCAAAATTAAGGTTTCCTCCCAGGGGCTGACCGTCGCCGCAGACAATATCAACTCCCAGCGCGGCCGGTTCCTTAAAGACCGCCAGCGATAAAGGGTTCGTTACCATCACCATCACTGCCCCCGCTGCCCGAGCCATAGCGGCGCATTGTTCTGCCTCCTCGATAAGGCCAAAAAAATTAGGACTCTGGACAATGAGGCAACCAGCGCGCGCATCCAGGGCTTGCTTCAACGCCGGCAAATCTGCTATCCCTTGAGAAGACGGAGCAAGCGTTTCAATTTCGAAATCAAAACCGCTTACATAGGTACGCAGGGTCTTCTCATATTCAGGGTGAATCATCCCCGCGATGATAATTTTTCTGCGGCCGCTGAGGCGCAGGGCCATTAAAGCCGCCTCCGCCAAGGCTGAAGCTCCATCAAGCAAAGAAGCGTTAGAAACATCCATGCCGGTCAAAATGCACAAGTAGGTCTGGTACTCATAAATTGCCTGGAGTGTCCCTTGAGAACACTCAGCTTGATACGGAGTATAGGCGGTGACAAAGGGTGAACCGGAAAGCAGGCCCGAAACCGCAGGCACATAGTGGTCGTAACAGCCGGCGCCGAGAAACGAGTTGAAGGAACTGAGGCGTGCGTTCTTTTCCGACAGCTTTTCCAGACGCGCCTGAGCCTCCATTTCGCTTACTCCCTGCGGGATGTTAAGCGGTCCGGCAAGCCGGATTTGGGAAGGGATGCGCTTGAAGAGGTCATCAACGGAGGCAGCCCTTACGGTCTTCAACATTTGCTTTGTGTCAGTATCGGTATTGAGGATGTAGGGCATGGTCTTTTAGCGGCTGTGGGCTTCCTGTTTCGTTTACCGTTAACCGCGTACCGTTACCTTATTGATAAGTTTAAATACGCAAGGCATGGCTGGAGACGCGCTTGTCAGCGAGCTTCGGTTTCAATGTATTTTTGGTAGGCGTCTTCATCCATGAGCGCATCGAGCTCGCGTGGATCGGATAATTTTATTTTCAACATCCATCCTTTTTCATAGCACGACTCGTTTATCCACTGGGGATTATTATTCAATCCGCTGTTAATCTCAATAACCTCTCCGCTGACCGGCGAATAAATCTCGCTGGCAGTCTTGGTCGACTCGACCGTGCCGGCCTGCGCGCCGGCTTTAAGAACCGTGCCGGGGCTTTTAAGCTCGATAAACACAATGTCTCCCAGCTGGCTCTGCGCATAGTCGGAAATACCCACGATGCCGAATCCCGCCTCAAACTTTACCCACTCATGTGATTTTGAAAACCGAATGTTTCCCATATTATACCCCCTTTAATGAGCAGACAACTTACGAAGCGAACATAATGAGCGAACGTAAGTTGTAGCCCTCACACCAATTGACCCGCTAATTTAGTAACTTACAATTGGTGTGGGGCGCTCTTAACTTTTGGCTGAATAAACGGATATGACGCCATACCGGCTTTATATAATTTATGCCTGACTTCAACGGCAAGTTCAGTTCCCTGCCGCAGGTGGGCCGTCTTGACCTGGGCCATGCCGATAAATTTGTCAAGATTCGGAGAGTAGGCTCCGCTGGAAACGCAACCGATAGGTTCGCCGTCCAAAAAAACCGCATACCCCTGCCGGGGAACAGCCCGTTCACGCATAACAAGACCTACGCGTTTTTTCGTTCCGGTTTGAGCGCGGCGTTTAAGGAGCGCGTCTTTGCCGATAAAATCCTTTGCCAGTTTAACAGCCCAACTTAAGCCCGCGGCAAAGGGGTCTATGTCTTCGCTCATCTCGTGGCCATATAAGGGGTAGCCTGCTTCGATGCGTAAAATATCCCGCGCGCCGATACCGCAGGGCAGTAGGCCATAGGCTTTCCCCCGTTCAAGTAAAGCATTCCACCACTGGCCTGCTTGTCCCCATGGAGTATATATCTCAAAACCGTCTTCACCGGTATAGCCGCTGCGGGATATGATAAGCCCCTCGGTTTTGAGTTGCGCAAATGTCAGGTAATCAAGCTGAGCGAGAGATTTATTAAAGACATCCTGAAGCAGAAGAGCTGCCGTAGGCCCCTGAAGAACGATAAGGCCGTAGTGTGCGCTCATGTCGCAAATATCAACCGCGGGGTGCTTGAAGCTCCCGAGCCAGGCGGCTATCTTATCTTTATTTGAGGCGTTCACCACACACAAGAAGCCCTCGTCCGTACGGTAGATCATGCAATCATCTAGAATCCCCCCTTCAGCGTTAAGAAAAAGATTGTATTGCATGCGGCCGCTTGAAAGCGCATTGATATCGTTGGTGACTGTTGCCTGCATGAAGCGAGCGGCCTTCCTGCGCGACCAGATCATCGCCGTGGAGAAGACGGTGGAGCGCCAGAAGGTCATCTCCACCGCCATGACCGACCAGGACGTCATCGCCTTCGCCCGCGACGAAGGAGAGGCCTG
>CAYNSZ010000007.1:5255-17166 GCA_964400075.1 uncultured Planctomycetia bacterium | reverse complement strand
TAGGGCAGCGCGTTCGTTGATGATGAAACTTGGCCTGGGAGTATCCGATGCCTATCAGAGGACAAGCTTTAGCGGTGAAGAACTTCAAAACAGCGCAGTGAATCTTGCGGCAGTGATGTTTTTTTCAATGTTCAGCGTCATTGTGAGCATGGCGGCAATCGTATATTTTGTCCGGGCAAGCCCAGCCGGTTTCAAACAAGCAGTTTTATTTGATACGTACCCAAGCCACAGCCATATCAGCAAAGCCCAGCTGGCCCAGCCCCGGCTTCTGTATACCGGCAGCGTTAGCGCCACTGATATGTTACTCAATGCGGTTGTCACGGTAACCGGCCTGCCGGAGGACTTAGGCGGACGCATTGAAGATTACCTGTATCGGGTTGCCGGAGCCTATGGCCTGGGGTATTTGACGAATCTTGAGCGTATCGAGATATGGCAGAATTTACCTTCGGCCGGTAATTTCTCACTGGGGACGATGCGGCTGGACATCGCGGTGTTTGATTCACGGGAATTACTCGAAGAGACCATTTGGCATGAGCTCATGACCAGTCTGATAGTATTGATTGAACGTAACCGGGGGATACGGGAAGTAGTGGCGACTTTTACGAGCTTCGAGCACTTTCTAACTCCCTGGGAGCAGGCAAACCCCGGTAATTATCAAATCAGAGTTTTAGGAGAGCTGAACCCGCATACCGTAGTTGGGAATTTTACACTCAATGGGGATCTTTTTGAGTTATATAACGAGTGTACGCCCCCGATTAACCAAAATGAAGCGCTTTCTGAAATTATCGATAGCGTCATGGACCAAGAGCGTTACGCGGGTGAAAGAAGCGTCTTGGAAAGTCTTGGAAACAGGCGCAGCCAATTGTTCGCAGCCGCTGAATCGCTGTCACGGCTTTGGCGGCTGTTGGATGCGCAGAATATACTTCATACTCTTTGGCAGCATCGGCGCAATGACTGGTCATATCTTTTGTGGGCAAATGAGGCTTTATGCCGCGGCCAGGAATGGCAGGAAGGGCTGCTTAAGGATGTGATTATTCGCCCCATCGAGCAGGCATTCCAAATTGAGCGCGGTCCGCCTACAACTGAAAACCGCCGGGGTTTTAACGAAATCAGAACCGCCCTGGTCAGTCTTACTCGGCTTAGAGAGCATTGGATAATCGCCGAGATAGCCCAGCGGCTGGTCCCCGATGAATTAGAAGCGCTTAATGAAGTCTTATCATGGTCTCAGGTCCCCCGGTATTTCCTGCACGCCTTGCATCAATACGTGAGCGGCCTGGGCCAGCTTCCCGATAATTTGGCTCAGCGGGCAACGCGCGCGGTTGAAGCAGTAGAGCGGCTTTCGGCAGAACATCATTTTCCGCCGTATAATTTTATGAGCCGCTTGCCGTATCTCATCGAGGCCGCTACTTTCAGGCAATCGCATCCCCTACGACCCGAATCATCCCATGCCAGGAGAATCAGCAGGCGCGATGATGTGGTTGATTCTCATCGGGTTAAGCCGGGGAAATTGCCCACCGAAGCCCAGGTGCAGGAAGATGTAAGAAAAGCCCAGGTCATGGCAGCGCGGGGATACGTGGTGCAAGCCATTAACCAGGCTTTGCCCTATGTAAGAGCCCTTCACGACGATGAACTGGCAGACGCACTTGAACGCATACGCGACACGATACAGATCCGCGCCGGTCCCTTTACCTATATATATGGGACTTTCCGCAACCATATTCTTTTCCTCGATACATCTCTTCTTCAAGAAGGCCAATGGCTTGAATTGCTGGTGACACTTGTCCATGAGGCCGGCGCCTCGCTGAACCGGCCGGATGGAACCAACGAAGATACTGCCCAACAGTTCGTTGAAAATTTCTCCGGGCAGCTTCTGATACGAGTTGCCGCCAGCCGCTGCGCTGTACGGCGCGTAAAGCCGCTTGCGGTTAAGGTAGTGCAGGAGTTACGGCTCATGGCGGAAGAAGACCCGTCCGTTGAAATACTTAACTTCAACCAATTAGTACAGCGCGCAGCCAGAATTAAAAAACACACTGGATTCAGCCTGCCTACGCGAGATATTGATAAACCTGCCAGAATTGCCGCCATCCAAGCTTGGTCCGCTCAATTTTTAGTTCAGCGTCAGCGTAAACCAACCCGTAGAGAAGCTAAAGATTTCTTAAACAGCGGTCTCTACGCCGATGAAGCTACGGATTATAGCTTCAGCCGGTGGCTGAGTGCCGAAAAGATTAGCGATGATTCATTAGGCATAGAGACCTCGCGGCCAGGCCCGCTTGCGTTCATCGAAAGAGCTTTAAACGTTGCGAAGAAAATTCAGCAGGAGACCGGACGGGCCTCAATTTACGCCGCAGACTTGAGAGATGGCATGGGCGATATGAAAGGGGCAGCATTCAGCAATAACCTGGCGCGTGCCAGGAAAGAGGGCCTTGATCTCGATGAGGAGCTTGCCGCCATCGGAATTACTTTGCTCAGGGGAACACGGCCATCCAGGTTAAAGCTTCCCCAGGCTCAGAAACTTCCAGGGGCACAGCCTGATCAACAAGCCACAAGCGTCCAAAAACAACCCGTAGCAGAAGCGGCCCCGGCGGTTGAAATCGCTCCACAAGCGCCTATCCAAGTGCAAAGCAAAGCGTTGCCACCGGAGCCTAAAGCGGCTCAGCCAAAAGTAGTCGCTGAAAGCCGGCAACCGGAGCAAGAGCCTGCATCAGAACCAGAGCTTGAAGGAATTGAAATTCAAATAGCGCCCATTATCGTTCAAACCATGAAAGATTTAGACAGCGTTGAAAGTCCTGATGATTGCCAGATAGTGCTTGAGCTTTTTAACGAACAGCTGTCCGGATTTGACAGTAGTAGCCTGACGCGAAGAATACGGCGGCGTATCCATAAAGCCAGGGAAGCTATCGAGCAAAAACAGAGGATTCTGCAGCGCAGGCAAGCCCTGACCGCTATGGAAAGTGCCAAGGCGCAACCTCTTGATGAACGACAGGTTGAAGCTGTCTTATCAGGCTTAAGCGGAGCGCTCAGGAGAGATTTTAACCGGCTGTTCCAGTTTGTCCGTAGCGGTGATAGTAAAGCAGCTAAGCAGGCATGGGATTCCCTGGCAGGTTATTTAGGCAATCTTGTGGCAAAAGGCAAAATCCACCAGCGTGAGCTTGACCGTGTCCAGCAGGCAATAGAAATTTTAAGGTCTCAAGGCATTCTTCCCAGCATCCGGCCGCGAGCGCAAGAATCGCAGTCAGCAGCCTGGATGATAAGTTTATTGGTCGAAGCGGGACTTTTGGCGGGTATAGCCGTTTCCGGACTTATCCGCAGGGCGATGACCATGGCTTGGTTCATGAGCCCCGAGGCATTAAGAGCGCATGTATCGAGAAACGCAGGCGGTGCATTGGGCGAAGACGCCTCTGGTTTAATCAGGCGGCACCAGCAGGTTCAAGCTGTACTTAAGCGCATCATGTCAAGACTTTGTGAGCAGTTATCGCAAGAGCATTTACGCGTCGCAGTTGAAACTCAGCCTGCCGATCATCCCGGAAAGCCGGTTAGCTTTGCAATAACCGTACAAGACAATGCCGGTGAAGAGATATTTATCTTTAACGGTTCGATTGAGTTTCAGGGGACCTTTGTTGACGCTTATCGCTACGTTGATACTTCGTACCGCCGGCGCGGCCTGATGACGGATTTTTACCGGGCCATGATTAATGAATTTCGTCCGGTCAAGGGCATCATGCGACAGGTGTTCTGTTCGGATAGTTATTTCCTGCGTCACGTTGCTGAAGAAAGCGGTCTGGTCAGGAATGTGGAGTTTCATTCCCGGGATGAATCATTTACCTTTGATATCCCTCTATCGGATGAAACCGCAGCCGAGGGAGTCGATTTTTCTAAGAGGATTTTAACATTTCAGGATATCGACACCAGCCTCGCGGTTAACATTCACGCAGCCTTATTTATCGTCTGGCTGGTTGCGATTATCGTAGTGGCGGCTTTGTTAGCCTATTGGCATCAGCGCAGCATCAGCAAGCTCTATGAATCATTGGCATTTACGACTGCAGGCGCGCCGGATTTCAAAAATCCGCTGGCCGACTTTACTGCTCCGTTCGTTTGCCATTTCGCCGCTCCTGCAGACAGGAGTCCTTTCAGCACCACCATTCTGCCCAGTGAAGCAGCCTTGAAAGCAAAACATGAGAAAATAAGGGATTTGCATCAGCAGGTGCTCCATTGCCTGCTTGAAGGTTCCCGCGACACGCCGGTATCACGCCAGAGAACAGGGGCGCTTAAGCGAAGCATCGGCGCGGCAGGTATTGAGCGTACTGCACAGCTTTTGGGCTGCCTTGAGCAGAGGAATTGGCTTACTACACTTTCGATTTTAGGCTCTCTTTCCCGTCAGTACGCGCAGAGAAGAAAAGAGCTTCTTGATGCGCGCTTTGACCGGGAAAAGAAACCTGAGAAGGTCAAAGAGGAGAAAGACGGTCAAATCACTATCTGGATGGGCAGGGTGAGAAAGAAACGAGGAGCCAATGTAGTTGAGCAGAAGCCGGAGACCAGAAAACTCTATCGTTGGCATAGGATTCTGGACAGGATTTTCGCGGGTTTAGCCAAAGATTATCGTTCCATGAGACGGTTGTCTGAGGGTATAGAAAGCCTGCGCAGGGAGTTGTTCCATTTTATCGGCATGTATCAGAGAGTGCCGGATACCGCGGGCTTATGCAGCCGCATTGATGCTCTCGAGGCAATGCTTAAAGGCGTCAAGCTTGAAGCGAAACTTCAGGCACGGGACGAGCTTGAAATCGCCAGGGATTTCATTCTTGCTCATAAGATGAATTACGCCGAAGCTGCCATCTCAAGCGGCCTTGATTTTGTCAATCTGAGGCTTGCGGGAATTGACGCTGAGATCGGAAACCTCGAACATCTGCGTTCGCGTCTTCGCGAAATCGGCCAGAGCCGGTTCAGGCGGGTTCTGGCAAGCATAGTGCAAGTTCGCAGCCAACTAACGCGGGGTCAGTTGCAGCAAGAAGGTCTTGCGGCGATGGCGCAGGAGTTAGAAAAGCTGAATCGCTGGCCGTTCCTTGATGAGCCTGATTTTATGGGTGTGCGCAGCTTGATAGCCCGGGCCAGAAAGCAAATCTTAAGCATTGATACCGCTGCTGTGGTACAGCCGAGGCTGTTTGCTGATGAAAGCAGGCCTGTGGCCGCGGTAGCAGAAAGGCTTGATTTAATCACCACTGTGGTCAGTGAATCAAAAGAGACAGCAGCTTTTATGGCTGATTTCAGCGATTTTTCAAACCATGTCCATTTAGGCAAAGTCACAGGTTTTCCCACTGGCGAAGCGATTTTCAATAAGGTATACCGCGATTGGGCCAAAGACAGCGATTTGAATCGCGGCTCACCCCGCTACTGGAGAGCTCGATTGTATAAGACCGCGTTTATTTCCGAACGCTCAACCGCGTTCCGGGCTCTGGATACGGTTCTTCTCGCCATTCGGCTTAATCAATTTTCTGATTTATTCCACGCCCTGCTGAAGCAGAAGCGGGCCGCAATATTTAATCTTCTTTCCTCGCTCAAGAAAAAAGGTTTCCTCCGCGCTTCTCTTATTCCTGTAGGTGAGCGGGAGTCGTTTCTGGGTGATATTATTGCCGCAGTCCGCCGTGACTTTAAACTCGATGAAACAGCGGATGCAACGGATGTTGCCAATATCTACCGCGCTTTTGAATTATCAGTCCCGGCAGGACTCGATCCCGGAGTAGAAAAAACGCAGGAATCCAATGCCTTTTTCTTCATAGGAGCAATAGCTTTTGCCGCGGCTCTAGCAGTTTTTGTACCGGTTCAGTCATTGGCAAAAAAACAAGGCAGACACGCTCAAGCCAGCTCACCGGCCAAAGTTCATTTCTTTTCATTAAGCAGGAATCCCCAGCGCGACACCCTGCCGGCAGGAATTCTTTCCATTATCTCTTCAATGAAGCAGAAGGGAATGAATGATTTCGCTTTGACCACCCTGGCCTATAGAGACATAGGAAAAGCAGACGGCCCTTACGCGCAGGCCATAGCCAGGATACAGAAACAGAACACTAATATAGTCGGCATCCCCGCCACCGTGGTTGATAAGCCGTTCGTAGCGAGGCTTATCCGCGTTCTCCGGCGTGACGCGCCGCATTGCTTTATCGTGGTTGGCGGGCCGGCAGCAACTGTGCAGCCGCAGGAGGTCATCAGTGAAGTTGAGCCGGATATTTTGCTTCGCGGCGAGGCCGAAGAAAGCTTCCCGCAGCTTCTCTTAGCTTTGGGGCCGTTGCGCCGGGATGAGGTGCCTGACCAGGGCTTGAGGCAGCGGCTCTCATCAATTATGGGACTCTATTTCAGAGGTCCTCCTGGCGCAGGTTTCACGGTTGACGCCCGGCTCAATGAAACCGAAAGAATCACCGATTTAGAGCGCTACCCGCTTCCGGTTGACGTGGTTAAGGCGCTGTGTCCTCGGGAGTCAATGGGCATAGTAACCAGCCGGGGCTGTCCCAGAAGCTGCACCTTCTGTTCGCGTGTCCACGGAAAGATCGTCTATGCCATGCGGCCGCAGGCGATAATCAATACGCTCCAGCAGCTTGCCGATTCTACCGATATAAAGACATATTTTATTTCCGACGATGATTTCCTGGTGAGCGGTTTTTACGCTGACCGGACAAAATTCAAGGGCCGCGACCGGGCAATTGAATTCTGCCGGCTGTATAAAGAGAGCGGCTTGCTTCCACGTATCGGCAAGCTTGAACATTGCAATACGAATATTTCATCGTTACGCTACCGCGGCAGGCCGGACGCAAGGCTTATCAGTGTCCTTGCGGAAGTTTTTAAGCGGGTGGATATCGGCACTGACGGCTTCTGCCAGAAGGAATTAGACCGACTTAAGAAAGGCTATGCCTGGAAGGATGTGGAGCCGGTGGTAGCGGCGTTAGAAAAAGCAGGTTTGAATAATAACCACTTTATTCTCCTGGTCAATGTCGATACCCGGCCACGCGATTTGGCAGAATCCGTGATCAACGGATTGGCCCTCAATAATAAATACCAGCATTGCCAGGTCGGTTTCGGCAGCGCCAGTATTCATATTGTCGCGCCTTATCCGGGCACGCAAGATTATGAAGATTTGCAGCGCCGCAACCTCCTTGATCGGCTGCTGTGGTGCAGCGTCACTTCGGAGTTTCCTTCAGTGCTGGCTATCGGCGCAGCCATACCGTTTGATGAGATCGTGTCGGATACGGCGTTTGCCGGAGAGATTTATACTCTTGATGACGGCAGGAAAATATTTGACTGGGCAGTGACCTCACTCAGGATGCGCAACCCCACTTACCTGCTTGAGTGTTTATTCAACCGCATCCAGGAGGAATTAGAAAAGCCTGATCTTGAAGCTGGGCGTCGAGGCGAATTAAAGAATCTCGCTGACGGTATTAGCGGATATCTTTTCCAGGATATGGATCGTGACGCGGTTTTTGCCATTTTTGCCGGTAAGAACGCGGATGAATTTACATTGTGGATAGGAGCGCTTGTGCTATTTCTTGTTGTTTCGGTAGTTATCTCTTGGCTGGTTGCGCGCAAATTCTTCCTTAATGTTATTCGCAGAAATGAAGTTGAACAGAACGCTCTTTCTTTAATTGATGTCCAACGCCAATGTTGGCAGGTAACGCCGCATGAAACAATTTTACAGGATTCAGACATCGATGTTCTAATTCATCGTTATATTCAATCTTTACGCGAGCGATATCCGCAAAATGAGTTTACCTCCAAAGGCAGCTATAAAGGCGGCGCCTATTCCACAATCTGCATTGTCGAGCGCCGCTCGCAAGATGGGTTGACTCCTTTTGTTCTTGAAATTCCCATAGCAGTTGACCAGCGTATCATGGAAACAATACGCGTTTCACACCAGTTGTTTGATTATTATCATTCCCGGGGCAGAGGCCGTTTCCTGCCAAAACCCTTGGCTTTATTGGAAGTTGATTTTATACCCAGGGGGATGAGCCAGGCCTGTACTATTCCTACATCAGTACATGAATATTTCCCTGACTATAATGAATTACATTATGCTAACGGTTCCCTTATCGAGTGGTATCTGCGAGACGGCGAAAATAGAAAATCCGCTATGCGGCCGGAAGAAAGCGGCAATGTCTTGTCAGAAATTATGGCTGCTATTACCTATCACTATGAACCTCGCAGGAGCTCCGGCATAACCATTTCCAACATTGATGTCAATGCCGGAGATTTTGTGCACCGCAGGGGTTATGTCTCTAAAGAACAGTCGGGTCCGCTTGACCTTAAATTGATTACCGCGCGCCAGCAAGAGCGCGACGCCGGTATTTCCCGTTTTCTATGGTCGCTTATTACTTTTTCAGTCCTGGAAGATATATTGCCTCTTGATAGAGTTCTCACGCGTAGCAGCGGGCACCATGCCATGTCTCCGGTAGTCCTCTCAAATTGCGACATTGCTTTTGAAGGCGTATTTCGCGGCTTAGTATATTTATACGCTGATTTACAAAAAAGAGATCCGGTTTCTGCGGCTGCGGTTGAAGCAAAACGCTGGATTCGCGAATTCAGGCGCTCATCTTTATCGTTGCCCTATAGAGAGCAGCTCAAATTATGGGAGAGACATTTACAGGCTAAGATGGGCATGAGCGTTCCTTTTGAGGTTTTCCCCTTTGGCGGGAATTTTGCGGAAGGCCAGCCGGACATAGCTGTTTTGCGTGTCGAACTGGAGCGATTGGATAAAAAAATACAAGATTTACGCTGGGATGTGACTCATTATGTGGTTTCAGCGTCAGTCCTCGAAGAAACGCAAGAGAATTATGCTTATACCGCGCAACGTTTGCAAGAATTGCAGGCGGAAGACGATGCTTTGGTATTTTCGTTTTTTATGTTTGGTCTTATCATCCTTGGTTTAGGTCTGGCCATGGTTTTCGCGAATCAGGGATCAGCGTCGTCGGATGAACCGCGTGAACTTGATCGGGCTTTTGCGCAAGTATCGGTAAGGCTGCTGGATGAAGCGGGACTCATTAGTCTTGAAAAGCTGTTTGGTTTCAGCCAGAACCCGGCGGTTATCAGGCGTTCGAGGGAACTCTTGAGCCGTTCAACCCACGACCCCAGGCTGTTACAGCTTGCCATGTTAGTGCTGACCATTGACTTTTTCTCCGACGGCCTGAGCTGTTTAAGTAATCTTTCAGTTCAGGCCCAGTTGTTACGTGACGCTTACGCCGAGCACTTAGACAATCACCAATTCAGGGAATTCCAGCGGCTGCTACAGACAGCGCTTGATTCTTTAGCAGCATACCGGGCGCAATCAGGCTTTAGCGCTGAATTCGCCGGCCGTGCTCCGCCGGCCGTGTTTGGAATATCGCGCCAGCACGCTCTCTTTATCAGCCAGACTTTAGGCAGTTTGAGGTCTCATGGCCGTATCAACGCCTTTGTTGAATTAATCGAAGGCTTGCCTTGCCAGAGAGGAACGATGCGTTTTGACCAAAGCTACACGCATCAAGTCGGGCAGGGCCAGCGAAACAGCCAGGATTATCTTCACAGCCTGGATACGTTCCAGCAGCTGATGTTTGAGTTGAACCGGCAAGAAGCAAACCGTACAGGCGATTCCTCAGTCGACCTTTCAGCTACCGGCGATCAAGAGCTTACCCGGCGCAAAGTCAACAAAATCATCAAAGCGGCTTTGGCGAGCCAGCCGCGCCGCCGGGTACTGGATAGCTCAGCAGAAGAATTAGACTATATACGTAGCTTCTTTGGCGCGGTAAGGGATTCCGCAACGAGCCTACAAGCGTACCGCTATGAGCGTATCGCCGAGGTGTTAAAGAAGGCGCAGGTTGAAATACACGTCCTCAAGGATTTACCGCACCGGGGGTACTGGCAAGTAAAGAGAAGCTCAAGCCCCCGGCCGCTCATCAAGGTTTTTGTAAAGGAAGGCGAAGATATAGAACGCGTAGCGGTCCATGAAATAGCCGCCGCAATAACCGCGACCTTCAAGATGTGGCACCCGGTATTACGGAGGCGAGTTCTGCGGCCAACCTCCCATGAAACCAATCTTGAAATTGAAGAAGATTACGAGCTGTTTATGGAATTCAGAGGCTGGGGCTTGAGCGGGCTTGAGGAAGCGCCTACTTACCGTGTATTTTCGGAAAAAGCTTTAAATGAAATAACCGGCAATAAGAAGAGTAAAGTAGATCTATCTTCTTCGGCTTCAGGCGCACATGGTATTTTCTTAGTTACCGCCATGCTCCTGGGCATAGCATGCATCTTTATAGTGTATGCGTTTGCAAGATATAGGAGCCGGGCTGCGGTAGAGGATGATAACCAACGCAGGCCACGGAAGCCGTTTCAGTTTTCACTGGGAGAACTTTTAGCAATAATAACTCTGGCCAGCGTGATACTTTCTCTATGGAAAATGGGGCCATTCGTATATGGAAAAATTTGGGATCTTTACCACAATTTCGATATGGTTGTCAGATGGCTCATTATGATATCTGGTTGGTTTCTTTTACCCATGATAGTGGCTTTTACTATAGTCTATTTTCTTTTGACCAAAGGAAGTTTCTTAATTGACCGGCTCTTCGCGTTGTTTGATAGGACATTTGATGGCAGGGAATTCAGCGATTTAGAAAGAGAAATCGGCGCACCGGTTGAGGAGTTATTAAGCAAAGGGTATTATTTTCAGTTTTCTGCGCACCAGCAAAAGCCGGCGCACTACATCGCCCACGGCATCGTTCATATATATAATCTTAAAGCTTTAAAACCTGATCTCAAAGCCCCCGGAGAAGCAGCTCCTTTCAGCGCAGGACAGGTAAGCGGTTATTTCGAAATCAGTGTTGATGAAAACAACAGAGTCTCTTTATCCAGCATTAATCCGCCTATAGCAGCAAGCGGCAGATTATCGGGCGTTACGGCGGTACTTCTGGGCACTTACCTTTTTTCTTCTTTCGGGCCAGAGAAAAAGAGAACATTCTCAGTTTCACAAACTCGAAGTACACATCTTTGCGCTGCGTTTACAAAAATAAAGGCCTTACATGCGAGAATACATAATCATGGAAATGATACCGGAGGCCCGTTTTTCGCAATTGAAGGCGACCTCCCTGCCGTAGGCATATCGGCGCTTGCGGCGTGGCGCGAGCGAAACCAAGCAAACAGAAACGCCGCGTATCAGGCATTTGGAATAGAGGAAGATGAAACCACAGAGGATAATCTAAGTTCTCTTCTGTGGGGATTGATAGCGATAGGAATAGTAATAGCCATCGTGCTCTACCGCTATTACCTCTTTCGTACCATCAAGCGAAAATATTCTTATATTGCTGATGCCCATACCAAAAGGTTGTATTCGCTTTCCAGGGTAAGCGAGTTGGATAAACTCCTTCAAAGATTCCTTCGGGTATTTCACGGCAATCTTCTTGATCCGGAAGTTGCTGAGGTCACTGAGGCTATTGAACAGGTTGAGGAGAAACTCGGCCTGCGTCATCCAAGCGATAGATTCGGCTTTGAGTGGTTTGGAGAAACCTATGCTATTTACCCCTATGGTTACACCTATACAACAGCCGGTCAGCTCACTTCTTTCTCGCAAGCACTTCAGCTGATTGAAGAATTGGTTGCTCAAGGCATCCGTGAACATTCCGACGCACTTATTGTTATACGCATTGATGGTAAAACTAATAGTGGAAAGACAACCGTTGCGGAAACGCTGCAGGCGCGGGGTATTGCCGGGGTTACTTCTGAGAAGATTACCATAATCAACGTGCAGCAAGAGGAAGCTTTTAACGATGGCTTACCGGTAGAGAAGCTTTATCTAGGCTCCCGAGACGCCGGTAAAAAGATTTTCATCATAGATGGAGTCCATCAGCCGCAAGAAATAATCGCTGCCAACGATGCGCCTGTGCAGGAAATCTGGCTTTTTACTGAATTAAGC
>CAYNSZ010000007.1:705-5245 GCA_964400075.1 uncultured Planctomycetia bacterium | reverse complement strand
ATAGAGAGCGGTATGTGCGTATCCTTGATAACTACGGTAAAGAAATAAGAGGCGAAAAGCCCCTGCTTTTTGAGGATGAAATGTCGCTACCTCCTTTTCTGCAGATGATAAATCAGATACAGATTTTATCTCTTGCCCGCACAAAGAACATTTTTGATCGTTACTGGCAGGTTGATCCATCCCGAGCAAAGGCTCAGGTGGTGATAAGAACTGCCGATGATTTTGATATAGCACCCCGAACAAAAGCTACTGCGCAGGTAGAGGCTGATAGCGACGAGTTTTCTGGCACCTTCTGGTTTCTTGTTGCATTGGGCCTGGCAGCTTTATACCTGTTCGGCCTACGAGGTGGGACAAACCGGTTACGGCAGATTACAGAAGCTACTTCAAGTGGTATCCGCTGCGAAAGACTACAAGCGATTGTAGAACTTTCTAAAGGAAATTGGCCGAAAATGCGTGCAAGTTCAGAAGTGTTACCTGATGATTTTATGCATGCCTGCGCTATAAAAGGCGATTATTACAATATATACGGGCAAAGAAAGGTTGAACCAAACACATTGTGTGTTGCCTTAGGCAGGAGGAATGCCGATTTATTCATAGGTGCGTTTGGAAATGTTTTAATTGTTACTCAACAGCTCGGACCAGATGATGTTTTATATGCCGCCTTGTGTGAACCGTGTACGGGTTGTGCTTTCAGGGCAATGAAAGTAGATGGATCATATGTATGTGGTGTGTTTCATATAGATCGAGAAGCCAACAATGCAGCCAGCTATATTGCGAAAACCATAAAAAGCTATGGTGTCAATAACATAGAATGTGCCTTTACAGTGTCGCAACAATCTGAAATCGAGCTCTATGGTTCAGCATTTAAAGCTGAAGGTATCGCCATGCATATTCAGGATAAGGCTAATTGGGGCGTCGAACCTTCAGGGGTGTATGTCACATTAGATGGGACCATTGTTGGATTAAATAGTCGTTACGATACGGTTATTCGCCAGGCACAAATAAAACCTTGGCTTGATAAGATAACAAGCGGGCTAGAAGAGGCAGGCCAGTCAACAGATGTTTTTAATGCTCACTTGGCAGGTTTCATAGGGCTTTTGTTAGTGGTTTTAGTAGCAGTAATCGTTTTATCTCGGTTGCGGCAAAGTCGAAAAGGATGGTCTACCTCTCCGTGGCTGGTGGGAGCCGTTCTCTTTGCCGCAGCCGTTGTTTTTATTGCAACCCTATTTTTGGTCATCTCGCCCAAGATTATTTCCTCATATCTTGCCTTTGGGTTTATGGCCGGGATGACGATATGGTTGCATCGAGACGATCAGCCTGAAGAAGAAAAATTGGCGCAATTATCTCCTTCTTTGCTAAAACAATTTAAAACATTTGGGATTATAAAACTTGTCCACACTGCCCGTTCCTACTTCTGGGGAAAGCAGGGTTTAACGCTTGTTGGCGAAGGCGCTGGCTTGGATTGGGGTGAGTGTGGAGTTTGGCATGTAATGGCAGGCAGAACATTAGCGCAAAATGAAATTGGAGGGCTCATTGTACCGCATGGGTATATTGGCAACCAGATGGACTGGGTTTGGTGCGGCAGAAGTCTCCACGTCGCCCTGAAGGTTCAGCACCTCTCTGGCGAACACCCCCTGGAGTTGAAGCCGTTCGATCACGGGCTGATTGTAACTAATAATGATCATGTGGTCGATGTTACGCCATTTCGTCATTTATTTAGCGGCACTGCAACAGGAGAACAGCTTTTTGTTCCACTTGCGCAGCATCCGCTTGCTGAACTGATTAGGGAGGCACGTGATAGCGATGCGGTTATACTCCTGCGGTTGCTCTCTGCGCCTCCGGAAGGCACCTATTTTCGGTATGCTGTAAATGATGCGCCTGCCGCTATAAGCTCTACACTCCCGGTTGCTTATATGGTTCTTGAAGGAAAGCGTTTTTTAATGGTTGAAATAGGAGCTGGCTTTTCCCGCGATGCGAAAAATAAAGAAGCATGGGAAATTATTCTTGATTATTCAGTAGTTTTTCATAACTACCATCCCGCTGACAATGTTCATCAGAGAGTCTATGATGCTCCCCAGAGCATGTTTTTACGCTTCACTATCCCTGCTCTTTCTGGAAGATTTCAATTTCAAGCGTATGTCAGAGAGCTGTTGGCGCAATACAGCGAAGATACCAGAGCGGATATTATGTTGGCGCTTTGCCAGAAACAGGATTATCATCCGTCGCTCACCATAAACAATAACCTCGAAGGGCCCAAAGGCGATGCCATTCTGGGGCAGATAGTTGACACTTTCTATATGTTTTTCCCCACCTTTCTTGTCTTTATGTCGCGCATACCTTCTGAATTGCCTTTAGTTTTGAATAATGAAGGTGAAAATCAGATGCACGTTTGGCTACATTTATTAATTGGCGTCGCCGTCTTAGCTGTCGGCTTGCTGGGATTGTGGCTTTATGCGATAAAGCGTGAATCTGAATCAGGCCTTAGTACTTTGCAGCACAATGTTAGACATCAAAAACATGCCCGAAAAGGCATAATTGCTGACCCGATTAAAATAGCCCTACTTCTACTTATTCCTCTTTTAGTAACAGCGCTATTATTCGCTTTTACAAAGAGTCTGATTATTTCCGGAATCGGACTGGTTGTTTCAGGGGCAGTTAGCGCGGGTATAGCCTTATTCCTTTGGCGGCTGAGAAAGAAGTTGCTTGATATTCTTAAGGAGCGAGTGGAAACTTTAGGGTCATTAAGAGAAGATATACAACGGTCGCGTGAATTTTCGTCAAGAAGCAGGCCGGAGAAACTTGGCCCACAGATAGCAGATCTGCAAAACTGTCTTGAGAGGTGCCTTAAGCAACTAAGAAGTGATTTAGCACGAAGGGATCCATCCAGGTTTCCTAATCCAGAAAGTTTTTTACGGTATGTTGACAATAATTTGAAGCCTTTTCCCGTTCGGGTGCGTAAGTGCGCCAAGGCGCAAATAGAGGCCTGTAAAAAAGAAGGGAGGATTTTGATAGAAGGCGGACATTCTCAGAGGAAGCCGGCTCAGAAAAAATATCCTTTCCAACCAAGAAGAGAGACCAGAAAAAAAGTAGCACATCGGAAAGAAGAAAAATCCCAAGAGCAGCTCCCAAAAACAGCCAGTTATCAAGAAGAATCTATCCCGCAAGTCACGAAAGCGCCGCAGAAAGAAGAAAGAGAACCTGTGGCAGAAGAAGCAGTGCCAGAATCTGCCAAAGACCAGATAGTTCCCGCAGTCGCACCCCGAATTACAGAGAAGGTTACCGAGGGGGAAGCCCCAATAATACAAGCTGAAGAAGCTGCGCCTGTTTCAGAGAGAGCGGCAGAGCTCTTAGCAGCAGTAGAGCTAATCATTGCGGAGTTGCGCGAATATTTAGCATCAGAGGATCTGATAAACAGTGCCCAAGATTGCGATTGTCTTTTGGAAGAGTTAGAACAAAAGGTTTCGCAACTTGAAACAGCAGAGTTTACCCCGAGAATAAGAGACGGCATTGCTGCTTTGCAGCAGGAAATTCAGCGCAAGAGAGAAGAATTCTCATCCCACCCCATCAACACCCAGAATACGTTTGATGCGCGAAATGGCGGCAGCGACCAGTTTTCCATCGGCTTCTGGTTGTTGTTAGGTATGGTAATAGCGGTGTTTTCGTATTTCGTCGTTCGTATTTCGTATTTCGCAAAAGAAAACCTTTTTCACCGCGTAGGTGGGAATTGGCTCTTAGCTCTTGGCTCTTCGCTCTTCGTTCGTGTTGGGAGGTGGCTCAACCGAGAGCTTGGCGAGACAATAGGAGAGCTTTTGTTTGGCAGGCATGGATACAGGAGGCTTGCTTTTGCCGGAGGGCCGCTATACATGGTCGGCCCGGATGAGGGGTCGGCCAGTCCTCAAACGGACGATGGGCCGGAGAAGACTTCACCGCCGCAAGCTCCTGTCTTTTCCGAAAGAGCGTTTGCTCTCGCCGCGGAAAACTATGAAGATATTCTCTGGAAGTTTCTTGGCAAAGGCGACTCATTTTCACAGATACAGCGTGATGAGCTTGGTTGGGCGCCATTTGCATATGAAGAGACGCTCAATCAATTTTTGGCATACACTGAGTTAAAAAAATACTATCCGGGTCATTTTGAAGAACTTACGAATCCAAAAATGTTATTGTTTGGAAATAACGGAGTTTCGGCGCTTGTGCTGGGGCTTGTGATGCAGCATAAGGGCAGTGGACAGTATATCATATTTTCTTCCCGTTCCTGGTCCGAGATAGGAATACATAAACAATTAAGAGAGGCAGTCAATGGATATGCTTATCTTCAGAGATCAAACCCTCAAGAACAGATGGCTCAATTCGCAAAAGCCTTTCCCATTGATAGCGTTATTATTATTCCCTTTTTACTGTTTGATAGAGCTGAGGACATCCAGCATCACAGCCTTAAGGAAGTAGAAACGCCAATGTTGGATAAAGTAAGAACTGTTGTTGCCAAGCGTTGTCCTTTTGAGCCGGCAAGAGAATGGAGGAAGGAAAATGGTTGTTCGTTTGA
>CAYNSZ010000007.1:0-695 GCA_964400075.1 uncultured Planctomycetia bacterium | reverse complement strand
GGCAGATGTTTTGAAGCGCCGCCCCTTTCATAGAAATTTTCCTGAAGTTAGAGTTGATGAGGAAGATTATATTTGGATAAAAACGATTCAAGGCCAGACGTTATGTGAATGGGCTGATGAGCATAATGTGCGGCGTCCTGGCTCTGAACACAACGATGAATACTTACGTTACATTTTATACTGGGTTATCGATCTTACCTACGTGGCTAAATTCTTGAAGCGCAAGCGCCTGGTAATGTGGGATTTCGGTCCGCATAACGTTATGATTGAGGATACAACACTTAGGCCTATTGTGATAGATTTTCATGGGGTTGGCTTTGGCGAAGGCGCAGAGGCAGAGATTAAGGTACTCAAAGGGCTTAATGATATTGTAGCTGGCCTTATTCATGAGAGAATTTTAGCGCAAAATCTTGTCTATGATAAAGAGTGGCGATGGTCAATGATGCCTCAATTTTTGCAGGCGATGTTTGGAGACGCGCAGCTGAAAGACTATGTAATTTTTGACCAAGAAATGTTTCAAACTCATTATAAAGATGCGCTTCGGCTCAGGTCAGACCTTACACGGTACTACAAGCAGCGGTGGGCCGAGTCTCCCAAAGTCCAGTTTTTTGCCGAAAGCAGCGAGGTGGCCGATAACTGGTTGCTGTTAGGGGTAATGGCCGTGCTACTAACAATTTGCTCTGTGGTGTTTTTCC